>JAKJDB010000180.1 GCA_022706175.1 Candidatus Zhuqueibacterota bacterium
GTGACCGGCTATTATTGGAGCTGGCCGAGCGAGGCGCAACGGATGAAATACAAGAACCTTCGGCTGTCAGCGGAAAAGGCCAATCAGCACGCGCTGTTCGCCATCGGCGCCATAGTCGCCAACCATCTGTTCAGCGCCATCGACGCAGTCTGGTCCACCCATCAGTATAACAAAAACCATCGCACCGGTGTGGGATTCCATTTCAACCTCGGCTGCACCCCTTCACAGATTCAACTCTCTCTCAACGCCAGCTGGCGTTGACCGCTGCTTTGGACTGCCGGCCCTGTTGGAATCCACACCTGAGCGCCGCCCCGGAATCGCGAACAACGCGATCCCGGGGATGGCTTTTTTTCTCCTGTGGGCTCTGCCATAAAAACCGCTCGCTCTGATTGGAAAAGAAACAGCGACTGTCCAAGCTGAGCCCCGTCACCCTGGGAGACGTGGAGATCAGACTCTGGCTTTGAACTTTTGCAGATAGACGCGGTAAAAGTCCTGCAAAGTGCGCACGGTCTCAGCGCTCGGCGTTTCGCCTTTCTGCCGCGTGACCGGCAGAATCGGAATGCCAAGCACCTGCAACACCAGCTTGCCGCTCAAAGGCCAATAGACGGGATTCAGCGCTTGGATGGCCTCCAAAATGCTGAACTGCAGACGCCGCGCTTCGATCAGATCTCCCTCCTGATAGCAGTCCTGCAACGCCTCCATGACCTGCGGATAAAAATTGGCGCCGCCGCCTACGCAGCCGACTGCGCCCACAGACAGATCCTGCAAAAAGACCGTCTCTGAACCGGAGAAAACCGAAATGCGAGAGCTGATCGCCGAGGTCATGAGGCCCATCCGCTCGCCGTTCAACGTGCGGTATTTAATGGCGACCAGATGATGGAATGTGTCCACCATCTTCGACATCGTCTCGGGTGCGACCGAATGCTCGCCCTCGCCGCGCGGATCATAGACCATGAATGGGACCTCCAACACTTCGTCCACGGCCTGATAATAATCAAAGATGGCCTGCTGAGTGCCGGGAATATGAGTGGGGATCACCACACCGACTCCGTCGCAGCCCGCTTTTTGCGCATAGCGGGTGAGTTCCAGCGTCTCGGCCAAACTGCCGGCGCCTGTGCCGGCGAAAAGGAGGCGCCGTCTGCCGTTGGTGCGGACGATACAATCGATGATCTCTTTGCGCTCAGCAACGCTCAATAAGGAATATTCGCCGGATCCACCCATGGGAAACAGAACCGATACCGCCGACTGACAGAGCCAGTCGACCAGTTTTTCCAGCACCGGAAAGTCGATGCTCTGGTCCTCCTTGAAAGGGGTCAGGATGGGAACGGCAATGCCGCGATAAGGGGTGGTGTTGGAGTTTTGCATCTTTACTTTCATTTTTTCACCTTTTGGTTAGGATTAAGTAGGAAACAGGGTAAACTCGGATAAAAAGGGAGGCAGGTTTCTCAGCGCCGGCCGAGGATCGACTGTCTCAGCCCTTTTCCTCCAGCCTGGGCAGTACCACCTCTTCGATCAGCTCCTGCTGAATGGATTTGACGATGGCCATGGATGAGTTGATTTTTTCCAACAAGCCCGCCTTGGTCTCCGTCTGCCCCGACGTCGAGACGATCTCGGCGAGCAGATCGAGGTACTCGATGTTCAGCCGGTCATCCGCTGCGATGGCCAGGCGGTGCAGGTTGCGCATAGTACGTAAAAAATCATATTGGCGCGCCAGCACGATCATCTGATTGGCGTATTCGGGCAGAATGGTCTGAAAAGTGTGAAAAATAGCATAGTTGGATTGCTGCGCCACTTCAAACTGCGCCCGGAAAATATCCAGCATCATCTCGATGTCGCGTAATCCGCCGGGACTCTCTTTCAAGCTGATCGCGTTGATCTTCTCCGTCGCATAGACCTGATGACGATGACGGATCTCCTCCAGCATGGCCCGGCTGTAATCGTGCTTTTGCCCAAAGATGTGCGGCCGGACGATGAACTCGTAAAAGCCGTCCCGCAGCCGATCGCTGCCCACCACCATGCGGGCGCCGAGGAGCTGCGACTGATCGACGAAAGTATCCATCTGCTGGTTCTGCAAAAGCGTTTTGAGCTCACGAATGGTGCAGGCAAAGGAGCCGGTATACTCGGCGAGCCGGTAGTGGGGCAGAATCCCGGAGCGCGCAATCTCGGTGTGCATGCGCGTCAGAATGGCCTCATAATACGCTTTGATCTCTGCCGACTCGCTGTCGACGAGGATGATCAAGTCGTAGTCGTCGTCAAAGGCCAAACAGTGACCATACCCGCCGGTGACCAGAATGCTGATCAGGCTGCGATCCGGCTTGCGGGCCGGGTCCTTCGCATCCACCTCCAGGGAGCAGATGTGAAAAAGCTGCTGCAGATACGCATCGGAGAAGCCGATGTACTCCTCCGCCACCCGGCTGTTGGAGGTGTTGGTCAGGGCCAGGCGGCAGACGCGCAGAAATTCGAAATCGTGGTACTCGGCCAGCTTTCGTCTGCGTTCGCGATAGTTCAACACCTGGTCCACCTGGCTGCATAGGCCGCGGCCGAAGGCGGCCAGCGCATCGGGTTGGTTGATCAGATCGATGAACTGCGGGTGGCAGGCGACGACTTTGGTCAGAATCCGGCGCACGAACCGGCTGGTGGTGAACTGCAGTTTAATCAGGCTGCACAGCCGGTCGCGATCGTTGAAGAGACGACGGTCCCACACCTCGATCTGCAACCGCTCATAAAAACCTCGCCGGCTCTGTTCGGACAGATTTTCGATCAAGTCCACCATCATCTTGGGGTAATGGTTGAACACCACGCTGATGCGGCGGACCTGGTCCGCTGTGATCTCCCGCTGCAAGAACTCGCGGAACATCGCCTCCCCCAGCTGCCCTTCGCCGCGCTCAAAGAGCAGGTTGATGAATGCGAACAAAAGAAAATACGAGTTCTGTCCCCAATCCACCCAGCGGACCAGCGGGCTGGGGCGATCGCCATGGCCGTGCTTGATCTCCTCCACCAGCTGCGAAAAATATTCGGGCGGCGCCTGCCGCAGAAAAATCATCACATCATCCCAGAAACGGGTGCCGCGGAAAAACTGCGCCGTGTTCAGCAGACGGTCGGACAATCCCGGAGCCGGCGCCACCGGCAGACGGGTGAACGAAGAGATGGAGGAGAGATGGCCCACCACATCCGGCAGCAGCGACAGGGTCACCTCCTTGGCCGTACGGGCATGGCGAAAGTAGTCGGCCACCAGACGGTCCACCGGCTTGGCGGCGCCGTTCTGCCTGAAGCCCATGGCTTCAGCGACCACCGACAGCTGTTCACGCGCAGAAGCGTCTTCGCAAAAGATCTCCTCCTCTTCCGCCACCAGCAGTTGATACAGATAGCGAAACATCTCCAGAAAAGTCAACGCCGATTCCAATCGGACATAGGCCGCGCGACGACCCGGATCCCGGTACTGCAACGCCTCCAGCAACGCCCAGGCGTTGACCTGGCGGAGGTTGAACATGGTCTTGGCGGCGTAGAGTGAGGCCTTGATCATGCGCAGACCGTCCACCTTGGGATTCAACGACGCGGCGGCAAAATCGCGCAAAGCGAACGATCGCACTTCGCCGACAATGCCGCGGAGATAGCCTTCGTGAAATTTCCATTGCTCCGGCTGATGGCGATTAAAATAATAGCGCAGGGTCACCTGCTTGCGAAAATCAAAGAAAAGCCTACGGCTGCCGAGAATACGGGCAGCGCCGAGCATTTCATTGATGATGACGAAATCGTGGATTTCCGACTGCAGCAGCTCCTGATAATCCTCGATGGAGGCGGCATAGGAATCATCGCTGCAGACATGCTCGGAGAGATGATAGTGGGTGCCGATGGCCTTTTTCAGCATTTCAGCGTTCATGCGTGCGATGGCGGTGGTCAATACATCCCGCCCTTCATACCCGCGGTCGACCACGCCCAGGTCGATGTCGTCCTGATCGGATCGGGTGCCCACCCCCATAACGACAAACTCAACCGCGGCCTCCGGCGGCAGAAAAATTTTGAGCAATTCGCGCATGTAGGCGGCTGTGATGCGGCGAAATCCATGGCCGATCCACAGCATGAACTGTTTATACTCCTGCTGATGATCGCGGGATTTCAACAGGTTGACCGCCAAGCTGTCCAGCGCGGTGAGCTTGAGGTGGAGAAACTGCAGGGCGAAATAGCAGCCGAGGTCAGCCAGCTTTTCCTCCTCCGTCTCTCCCCACCGGCTGAGACGCGCCATCTCCTCATCGTAACTGGGCGCACCATACCACAGATGGATCCGTTCCATCGCACCGTGCTTTTCAATCCGCCTGGCCAAGCCTTCCAGATGCTCGCTGATGGTGTAAAGATATTTCCTATGTTGATTGCCCAAAGGCAGGCAGCGGATTTTTAATCGATGTAGCTGCTCGGTATACGACATTCCCTTCTCGAACCTGTGGCGTGATCAGCCATTCAACCATTATAGTTATTTTGCACTTAAAATTCAAGTCACAAATTTCATTTTTTTTCTTGCTTATGAACAAATCTAATAATATTTTACCACGCACCTCCCGAATCCGTAGGGAATCATTCGGTTGCCTGTCACCCCATTGAGAGAGGAGGCTTTACATGTCCGATGTATCAAGTCACGATCTCATCATCTTCGGGGCCGGATTGGCCGGTTTGCGGGCTGCCATTGAGGCCTCCCGGCAAAGCCGGGGCGGCCTGGACATCGCGGTGATCACCAAAAACCAGATGATGCGTGCCCACTCGGTAGCCGCAGAAGGAGGAACCGCCGCGGTTATGCGGCCGGATGACGGCGACAGCGTGGAACTGCATGCCTGGGACACCGTCAAAGGCAGCGACTTTCTCGCGGATCAGGACGTCGTCGATCTGTTCGTGCGTACCATGCCTGGAGAGATTCTCCAGCTGGAGCACTGGGGCATTCCCTGGACTCGTAGGGAGGATGGACGGATCGCACAGCGGCCCTTTGGCGGCCATAGTTATCCCCGTGCTGTGTTGGCCTCGGATAAGACCGGTTTTTTTGAGCTGCAGACGCTTTACGACACTCTGCTCAAATACAACACCGTGCACCATTACAATGAACATTTTGTCACCTCCATCCTCATCGATCAGGGGGCCTTTGCCGGCCTGACCGTGATCGACATGACCACCGGCCGGTTCAGGTTCATCCGCGGCAAAGCGCTGCTCATCGCCTCAGGAGGTGCGGGCACCCTGTTCGGCTTTACCACCTATTCGCAGACCGTCACCGGAGACGGACTGGCGCTGGCCTATCGCGCCGGCATTCCGCTGGAGGACATGGAGTTTCTCCAATTTCATCCCACCGGGCTGGTCCCTTCGGGGATTCTCATCACTGAGGCGTGCCGGGGAGAAGGCGGCTTTTTGCTCAACAACCGCGGCGAACGTTTTATGGAAAAATATGCGCCGCAAAAGATGGAGCTGGCGCCGCGCGATTTGATCTCCCGCTCCGAGATGATCGAAATTGAACAAGGCCGCGGCTATCAGGGCCCCAACGGATTGGACTATGTGCTACTGGATCTAACGCACCTGGGCGCCGACCGCATCAACGAGCGTCTCCCGCTTATCCGCGAGGTGTGCATGGAGTTCAACGATCTGGAACCCATCACCGAACCCATCCCCATCCGGCCGGTGGCGCACTATTCCATGGGCGGCGTGGAGACCGACATCCACGGCGCCACTCGCGTCAAGGGCATCTGGGCAGCCGGCGAAGCCGCCTGCGTCAGCCTGCACGGCGCCAATCGTCTCGGCTCCAACTCGACCGGTGAATGTCTGGTGTGGGGCAAAATCGCCGGCGCAGAAGCCGCCCACTACTGCCAAAGCGTGGATGCCCTGCCCGCCGTCCCGGAGCGGCGGGTGGAACAGGAATATAACAAAGTGTTCGGCGAGTTGCTGGAAAGAAAAGGCAGTGAAAATCTCTACGACATCCGCAGGGACCTGCGCTCCACTATGGATCAGTATGTCGGCGTGTTCCGCACTGGTGCGGATCTGGAAAAAGCCCTGGCCGCCATCCGCAGTCTAAAGCAGCGGTATGCCCACATCACGATTGCGGACAAGAGCCATGCCTACAACACCAACCTGATCCACGCACTGGAAGTGGCCAACCTGCTCGACCTGGCGG
>JAKJDB010000181.1 GCA_022706175.1 Candidatus Zhuqueibacterota bacterium
GCGGGAAATGCGGGCGGCCAGCCAATCGACCATGCCGGCGGACGCCCCCAAAGCGCAGGCCATATGATCGAGGTAGAGCACAGGGATGACCAGCCATGCGGCGCGCCACCCTCGTTCGCGCTTAAAATAACGCAAAAAAGGAAGATTCAAAAACAGATAGACCGCCAGGGAGATCAAGACCGCCCACAGCAGAGGTCTCCACAGGAAGGAAAGACAGACCAGCAAGGACAGGACCGGGGCCAGAGCGGTGGCCAGAATAAAACCGGGATAAACGTTAAAAACGCCGTTTTTCCAGGAACTGGACAATTCCTGGAAAAAATCGGCAAGAAAAACAAACCAACGGCTGCGGACGAAATCGTTGTGCAGCAGGGATTTCAGCGTATGTCGCTTGAGGTGTTCGACGCTCAAGTTCGGATCCAAAACAATGGAAAACGAGGACTCGACGAGCCGTTTGCCGAGATCCAGATCGTCGGCGTTGTGCGGCTGATAGGCTTCATTGAAACCATTCACTTTTAAAAACGCATTCCGCCGTATCGCGGAAACCGCGCCGAAAATCCAATCGGCTCGGGATTGGCTTTTTAAGAACGAATAGCGGATCCATAAATTTTTATACTGACTCACCAGATTGCCATGGGGGTGATGAGCGGAGTACACGCCGACCACACCGTCCACCGCCGGATTATCGAAACAGGAATGCAGATAGGGCAGACTGGCCGGCGTCAGCACCACATCGCTGTCGAGAAAAAGCAAAATATCGCCGGAGGCGGCACGGGCGCCTTGATTGCGGCAGAGATTGGCATTCTGGTTTCTTTGCAGCGGAATGACGCGCGCTCCCAGGGCGCCGGCGAGTTCAACCGTTCGGTCGGTTGAACCGTCGTCAGCGATGATGATCTCCAAAATATGCTCCCGGTCTTCCAGCAGCGGCCGCATAATCTGGGGCAGGATATCAGCGCGATTAAAAGTTGGGATGATAACGGATAGATTCTTCACCGCAACACTTCCACCGGCACCAATAGACCATCCGGATGATTAGAGGTCAAGTGCATAAATGCAATATACGCAAAAAAAGGCAAAACACAAAAGATTAACGTCTGCCAAAAGCGCCGGATCACTCTCCCGCCGCCTTGATTTCATCCCAGATTTTGGTGTACTTGGCGTTGAATTCGCCCAGATCCTGGATCACTTCACCCTTGCTGCGAGTGGCCGCGTCCGGGAAAATGCCCGGATTGGATTTGATCTCTTCGCTGAGCAGATCATAGCTCGCCCGGTTAGGGCAAAGATAGGTGATATACTCGGTGTTGGCGGCCGCCACGCTGGGTGTATGAATAAAGTTGATGAATTTCAGGGCCAGATCCACCTGTCCTGCGGCCTTGGGGATGACCAGATCGTCGCACGCTAAGGAGAAACCCTCTTGAGGGATCAGAAAAGCCACTTGTTCGTTATCCTCCTGGACCTTGAGAATATCGCCGCTGTAGCCATGAACCAGCAAGAATTCACCGGACGCCAGTCCGGTCTTGTACTGTTCGTTTTCAAACTTGGCCAGGTTCTTTTTCCAGCCGATGACCACCGCTTTGGCCGCTGCCAGTTCGTCGTCGTTCACGGTGTTGAGGCTGTAGCCCAGGGATTTGAGCGCAGCGCCGATGGTCTCGCGCATGTCGTTGAGCATGGTCATGCGGCCCTTCAATTCCGACCGCTCGAGCATTTTCCAGCTGGGCGTGACATCCGCAACCGCATCCTGAAGATAGCCGAATCCGGTGTAGCTGACCATATAGGGAACGCTGTATTTCATCTCCGGATCTATGGCGATCTGAAGGTACTCTGAATCGATGTGTAGGAGGTTGGGGAGTTTGGCGTGATCCAGAGGAAGCAGCATTCCCTGATCGTTCATGATCTTGGCCATGTAGGAGCTGGGGGTGATGAGGTCATAGCCGGTTGCGCCGGCCTTGAGTTTAGCGTACATCCCCTCATTGCTGTCAAAGGTGTCGATGATGATCTTGCATTTGTTCTCCTGCTCAAACTGCTGCATCAGCTCCGGCTTGATATAGTCGGCCCAAGTGTAGATATGCAGGTCGGCGCTTTTAGAACGACAACCCAACAGCATCGACAGGCAGACCAGCAGAAGCGCGGTGGTGAAAAGAAGGGTTCTTTTTTTCATTTTGCTTCTTCCTTTTTGCTTGTGAGTCTTTGACTCGTCCAGACCAGAATAAAGGTGACGGCGAGCAGGATGGTTGAAAGCGCATTGAGCACAGCCGGTGAGCCGAATTTGATCATGCTGTAGATGCGGATCGGCAAAGTCGTAGACCCCGGTCCGGCGACAAAAAAGGAGATGACAAAATCATCGACCGAAAGCGTCAGCGCCAGCAAGGCGCCGGAGGCGATGCCCGGCGCCAGCATCGGCGCCAACACGCGCCAGGTGGTCACCCACCAGTTGGCGCCCAGATCCTGAGCCGCTTCAATGACCGCCATGTCAAAGTCCTGCAGCCGCGCCAGCACGACCATGGCGACATAGCTGATGCAAAAGGTGACATGGGCGAGAAAAATGGTGAACAGCCCGAGGCGCACGCCGACCGCGACAAAGGCGAGCAGCAGGCTCATGCCCATCAGAATCTCCGGCACCACCAGCGGTGTATAGATCAGCACAAAATGATAGCGCTGCAGCGCGGATTTGTAATAGTGCAGAGCAAAGGCCGCCGTGGTCCCGAGAATGGAGGAAGCCAGCGTCGCGGTGATCGCGATGATGACGGTGTTCTCCAACGCCAGCAGGATATCGCGCTGCCCCATCAGTTTTACGTACCAGCGCAGGGAAAAGCCCCCCCAATGACCGCCATAGGTCGAGGCGTTGAATGAATTAACCACCAGGACCAGAATCGGCAGGTAGAAAAAGAGCAACACGCCGATGGTCACGCATAAGGGCAGCCGGCTCTGTTTCATGCCTTCTCCTGAAGGATGGGCACCTGTTTCTGATCCTCCCGGGTTTGCAGGAACAAAGAGACGATCATGGGGATCAACACGGTGAGGGTTAAAATCGCCGCCAGGCCGCTGGCATGGGGCAGATTGCGGTCAGAAAAAGCGCGCTGGGCGATCTTGTTGCCGATCATCTCGCTGTTGGGACCACCGACCACATCCGGGATCACATAAGAGCCCAGAGCCGGGATCAGCACCACCAGAACCGCTGTGGCGATGGCGCGGCTGATGCCTGGCACAAAGATCTTGAAAAAGGCGGTCAGCGGTCCGGCGCCGAGGTCGCGCGCCGCTTCCACCAGATGAAAATCGAATTTTTCCGCTGCCGTAAAGATCGGCAGAATGGCGAAGGGCAGCTCGGTGTAGACCATCACCAACAGCACCGCCTCAGGAGTGTAGAGCAGCGTGGCCTCCGGCGAGATCAAACCCAAGAAAACCAGCCCCTGCTTGATCAGACCCTCGGGATGGAGCAATGTTTTCCAGGCGAAAATGCGCACAGGAAAGCTGGTCATAAAGGGCGTGATGATCATGAGCAAAAGCATGCTGTGCCATTTTTTATCGACCCGGGCCATGTAATAGCCGGTCGGCAAGGCCAACAGCAGGCAGAGAACCGTGGTGAGCACGCTGAGCCAAAGCGTACGCCAGATGATCGCCGGATAGTTGGGATTGCCCAGGCTGCGAAGCGTCTCCAGCGTCCACCCTGATCCGATGCCGCCGTACGGATCTGCGGGCTTGAACAGAATGGCAAACACTACCAGGGTCGGGATGACAAAAAGCAGAGACAGCCAGACAAAGCTCGGCACAGTGACAAACCATTCATAGATCCGGCGCCGCCTGGTCATGCTTCCGCTCCTTCTTCGCCCAGGGTTTCCGGAGGCAGGCTCATCAGGTTCTCATCCGCCTCGCTGTAGCGCTCGAGCATAAAGCCGTCATCCGCGTGCCACCAGATCCAGACGTCGTCGTTCCAGCGGATCGGCTCTTCATCCAAATAAAAACGGTTGTGCTGTTGATTGATGGCGATCTTGTATTCGTCGACGCGCACCCAGTATTTGGTCATGCCGCCGAGATAGATCACATCCTCCACGCGTCCGGGCACGATATTGTGTTTGGCGCCCAGCGACGGTTTGGCGCGGCCGATGCCGAACTTTTCCGGCCGAATGCTCAGATAGACGGGATTGCCGGCCGAGATGTTCTTGTCATTGAAACAGACCAGATCAGGAAATCCCTCGATCTTGAGGCGGCTGTACTCTTTATCCACCAGTTCCCTGGCCTCGCCCTCAAAAAAGTTGGTGTCGCCGATGAACGCGGCGACAAAACTGCTGCGCGGCGCCTCATAGATCTCGGTGGGTGTGCCGACCTGTTCCGTCTTGCCGCGGTTCATCACCGCGATGCGGTCGCTCAGGCTCATGGCTTCGCCCTGATCGTGCGTGACATAAACAAAGGTGATGCCGACCTCATCGTGGATGATGTCGAGCTCCAGCAGCATCTTTTGCCGCAGCTTGAGGTCCAAAGCGGCCAAGGGCTCATCCAGCAACAGCACCTGGGGTTTCATGATCAACGCGCGCGCTACGGCCACGCGCTGTTTCTGACCGCCGCTGATCAGGGCCGGCTTCTTGTCCGCCTCCGCCTCCAGCTGAACCAGCTCCAGCATCTTTTCCACCTGCTCATCGATCTCGGCCTTGGGTACCTTTTGCACCTGCAGGCCAAAGGCGATATTCTGTCGCACCGTTAAATGAGGGAAAAGCGCATAACTTTGAAAGATGGTGTTGACCTTGCGTTTGTTGGGGGGAAGACTGGTGATGTCCTGGCCATCAAGGAGGATGCGGCCGCTGTCCGGCCGCTCAAAACCGGCCAGCATGCGCAGCAGAGTGGTTTTACCGCATCCGCTGGGGCCGAGCAGAGAAAAAAACTCTCCTCGACGAATGGACAGAGAAACCTTATCCACTGCGCAAAGGCTGCCGAAACTTTTAGATACATACTCAATCTCTAGAAACTCGGCCATTCTTTTGCCTATTCCTCCATGAATCCCCGGACGAGGCACTCGAATAAAGCTACGGCCCTCATCAAGGACGCGTGCTGTAAGCAATCCTCCATCCCCCCGCTAACGAAAAGACCGCAGGATATCGAGGGATGATGCGGCAGCCGGTGGATGCGAACCACCTACCGTGGAATGCGACGGAACCGTTAGAACTCTTTGCCCACCAGCAGACCAAACCCGCTGGCCTGCTTTTTCAGATAATCCTTCAGCTCGTTGTTGAGCGTCTTGTTGTACTGAAAATAAGGCTGCAGATACATGCCGTTCGCCGCGGTATAGGTCAGTCGGCCTTCCAGAGAGAGCAGGCTGGTCGTCGACTGGGGCAGTTCAAAATACGCCTCGTTGAACTTTTTGAACGCAGAGCCCAGGCCCAGACCGCCGAAGAGGGTGAAACGATCGTTGAGCTCTTTTTCCACCTCTACCCCCTGCTCAGTGTAGACCGCGCCCGCGTATTCCATGACGTCGCACATCACACCGGCTTTAAGCGTGACGATGCCCAGCGGGTAACCGACGATACAGGCCACCTCTCCGGTGTTCGGCGCATCCGGTTGATCGAGGTAGTGATAATAGTTGAAATAGGTCTCAAAGGCCAATTTCGCCAGTTCGAATTCATACGTGATCGCGGCATCCATTTCATGCCGTTTGATGTCGTCCTTGGGTTCACTCAGCGTCCAGCTGCTCCACAGCGAGAGGGTAACCCCGCGGTGCGTCAACCAAGCGGTGGGTTGCAGGATCGCCGCCTCATTGACGGTCATTCCGCGCCAGAGATAGTTGTTGGTGCCGGTCAGCTCCACACCGCCGCTCCATTGGGGTTCGGCTTCCGCCGAGTCGGCTTCAACAGGTGCGGCCAATGTCGCTGACAGTAGCGCAAAAAACAGGGCGGAGGCAAGGAGGCTCTTTTTCATGGCTGGTGTCTTTCACATAAAGTAAATGGGATCGTTAAAAACGGGTAAAAATAGACATTATTTCACTGTCATGCAATGAGTATTTTTCCTCCTGGCCAGGCGCCAGGCACAGCAGCGGCGGGCCTTCCAACACGACACCTCTTCGTACCCCGGGACACCCTACAAAAAACAGCGCCGGATCCGCGGGACGCGGCGCTGTTTGCTGCAAGCCGGCGTGTCAGCTCTG
>JAKJDB010000182.1 GCA_022706175.1 Candidatus Zhuqueibacterota bacterium
CGTACAGGATTAAGGCCTCCATGCCAAAGCCGAAATCCTCCAGGTTTTTCTCCCCAGGTCCAACAGCGCCGATCAAGAATCCGGCGGGATTTTTGATGAACCCATAGGTGCCCAATCCCTTGAGCGCTTGAGCGTCCTTCTCACCGCCGGCCACCAGTTCAAAACGCAGAGAGGCGTGAAAAGGGCCGTGCTGAAGCGATCCGGCAAAGGCCCGCAGCTGCGCGGCGGTCTCAGCGGCAATGGATTTCTTTTCATAGGTGCGGCAGGAGTGCCGGCTTTTAATGATCTCCGGCAGCGGGGCGTAAAAGGCTATCATAGGCTATCTCGCAATTTGTGATTCCCGGAAAATATCTCTTGACATTCATCCCGAATAATCATACAATTTTTATGCCATTCTATTCATAAACGGAAAAGAGCTGACCATGAACCGATCCGACCGTCTGATCTCCCTTGACGCTTTCCGCGGATTCACCATCATGCTGATGATCCTGGTCAACAATCCCGGAAGCTGGCAGTATGTCTTTTCTCCGCTCAAGCACGCAGAGTGGCACGGGTGCACGCCCACGGACCTGGTCTTTCCTTTTTTCCTGTTCATCATGGGCGCAGCCATGGCCTTTTCCTTCAGCCGCCGTTTGCAGGAGAACGCATCGCGGCTGCGGCTGTATCTGCAGATCCTCAAGCGCACATTTCTGCTGATTTTTCTCGGCCTGTTCATGGCCTGGTATCTGCGCTGGAATTTCTCCACGCTGCGCTTTCCGGGCGTGCTGCAGCGCATCGGCCTGTGCTACTTTATGGCCTCCATGATCATTTTGCACACCAACCGGCGCGGTTGGATCCTCTCGACTGTTTTGCTTCTAATCGGTTACTGGCTGGCCATGGCCTTGATCCCTTTTCCCGGCCGAGGCGAAGAGGTGTGGGCGCTCAACAGCAACCTTGCCCAATATCTGGACGGCCTTTTGCTCAAAGGCCATGTCTACAAAAAAGACATCGGCTTTGATCCAGAGGGAGTGCTCAGCACTTTTCCGGCGGTCGGCCAGGTGCTGCTCGGCTATTTCACCGGCCAATGGTTGCGCAGTCCGGCAGAGCCGCTGCAAAAGACCAATGGGATGTTCATCGCCGGCAACATCGCCATCGTGCTCGGACTTGCCTGGTCCCTGGTCATGCCGATCAACAAACAGCTTTGGACCAGCAGCTATGTGCTCTACAGCAGCGGCATCGCTCTGAACCTGCTCGCGGTCAGCTATTGGGTGATCGACCTTAAGGGGTACGGCCGATATGCCAAACCGTTTGTCATCTTTGGCAGCAACGCCATCCTCGCTTTTTTTGGATCAGGGATCATGGCCAAGACCATGATGTTATGCAAGGTGACCCGGCAGGACGGCACGCAGATTTCGCTTAAAGAGCTTGTTTATCATAACCTGTTGCGTCCTGTGTTCGGCGATTGGGGCGCCTCGCTGATCCACGCCCTGCTCTTCATTTTGATCTGGCTGGCTGTTCTGACCTGGTTTTACCGGAAAAAAATCTTTATTAAGCTCTAACTGCGCGATACGTCGGCCACAGGACGCTCTGTTTTCCTCCGGTCGCCACCAGACTGCCCGCCCATTCAACGCCGCGGTTTTTTCCATCCACCCTGTTTGAACCAAATAGCAATGACCACCCCCTTGAACGCCGTGGTGCACGAGATGGCCCACCAGATACCGGTGCTGCCGAGGCCCATCGGGCCGGCCAGCCAGGCGGCGAGCGGAATGCGCAGCCAGGTCAGCGGCACGGAGACCAGCATCGGCGGCAGGGAAAAACCGGCGCCGCTGAAAGCGCCCTCGAGAACCACTTCACAAGCGAGAAAAATTTCAAAAATCGCAATGATGCGCAGATAGGCGCTGCCCTCTCGAATCACCGCAGCATCGTCGATGAAAAAACGCACCAGCGGTTTTGCTGCAGCCAGAAAAAAGACAGAGAAACCCAATACCACGGCACAGGCATAACCCAGCGTCAGCCAGGCGCTCTTTTCCGCACGCCGCGGATCGCCGGCGCCGAGATTCTGTCCCACCAGCGTGGTGGCAGCGACGCTGAAACCGACACAGGTGAAATAAGCCAGGCCTTCAATGCGGTGACCGAGTCCAATGGCGGCCAGCGCTTCAGGCCCATAGCGGGCGATGATCCCGGTCAAAAAGGCGTAGGACAGGCTGAACATGACGCCGCTGACGGCGATAGGCAGGCCGATGCGCAAAATGTCGGCCAGCAACCGCCGCAGGGCCGGGCGAAAGACCGCAAAGCGGAAAACGACAGGAATTTTCCTTTGCCTGAGAATGCGCAGCATCAGAATCAGGGTGATGACATGGGCCAGCACAGTGGCCAGCGCGGCGCCCGCGGCTTCAAGGCGAGGCAAAGGACCGATGCCAAAGATGAAAAAGGGATCGATCACGGCGTTGAACAGCAGAGCGCCGGCTGTGATCTTGAGCGGCGTACGAGTGTCGCCCATGGCGCGAAACACCGCCTCAGCGCTGAGCGAGGCAAAGAGGACAAAGAGGCCGGCGCAAATAATGGTCAGGTAATGGCCGGCAGACTGCCGTACCGCACCCTGCAGACTCATAAAGTTCAAAATGGCCGGCATCAGAAAAATGGTCAGACCGCCGAATATCAGCCCCAGGATGGCGGCGAGGGAGATGCCATGCACAGCCGTGCTGTGGACGCGGCCATAGCGGCCGGCGCCCACATAGCGCGCCACCAGGGCGCTGATGCCGGTGCTGGTGATCGTGGCCAGCGCCTCCAGAGCCCAGTAAATAAACGATGCAGCGCTGACTCCGGCCAAACCTTCGGCGCCGAGTTTGCCCACCCACCAACCGTCCACCACATTGAACAGCATGATGAAGAGCAGGGAGAAGATGGCCGGCAGAGCCAGCTGCCGAATGGCCCGGCTTGTGGGAAGTGCAAGCACCGTAGTGGATGCGGATGACAAAGAAGCACTCATCACCGTACACACAACATGAAATCAGCCTCGTGCTGAGAGTTTGCAGACATCATCACGCTTTCTGAACAAATCGATACGGAAAAAATTTTCACCCGCTTTTAAAACAGGTCAAGCACTTTGTGTTATAGGCTGCATAAAACCGTTTTGCCGCGTGCAAAATCCGCTGTAGCTCCATCGGCTGGACCGTGAAATCGATGAAGCGGACAAGGAGTCTCAGCTCATCAGTGCGAGGCGCTTCCCTGGTAGCGCTTTTCTCCGGCGCGGATGGCGATGGAGAGCCGATTGCCTTCCGGCGGCAGGGGACAGGTGGCGTAGGGTGTAAACGAACAGGGTGGATTGTAGGCTTTGTTGAAATCAATGAACGTCTCGGAAGCAGAATCCGGCCGCGCCACATAGAGAAAGCGGCCGCCGCCGTAGGTCTCATCGCCGCTGCTCGCGTCGGCAAAAACGATGAAAAAGGGCTCCCCCTTCCCCTCATCCAGAACGTCCAGCCGGAACTCGCGGTTCTGCAGTGTAAAGAGCAAAGCGCCGGGACAGGGCTGGTCTTCAACCTGACCCACCACATTGACGATACGCAGCGTTTTCACCGGCTCATAGGCGACGAATTTCGCTTTGACCCGCCAGGCCGGATCGACCGGAAAATGGTCGATGCCCCGGAAGGTTCTTCGATTGACATGGGTGCTGTCGCGCAGGCGTACGGCGAAACGGCCGCTTCGTTGAATGATATGCCAGGACAGCGTATTATAAAACAGCAGGGTCGGTTTGCCCTGAGCATCACTGTGCAGCTCCATATCCGCAGCGAGCGTATGATCGGCGGTCATAATGGCAACGCCCGGCTGCACGCGCAAGCGGACGGTATTTTTATCGACGATGAACGCGCCCATATGATCCGGGCAGTTCGCGGCCGGAAAGACCACCGCATTGCCGGCTGCACGGCCGAAAGTGTTTTCGCCCTGCACAAGCCAAAAGAGGCCGGCCAGACTCAGCCATCCATCCGGTTTGGTCAACTGGGCGATGCGGCGATGGCGCCATGCTTCGATCTCGTCCCGATAGGCGGCATCCGCCGCCCGGTCGCCGGGCGATGAACAGAGATTCATCATCGCCGCAAAGCATAGTAGCATGATACAGACTGTTGATTTCATCGGCCGGACGGCCTCCCGGCGGCTTTTTCCTCCGAGGGGACTCCGCCCCGGATGTAAGCGCCTTCCCGCGGTTTGTAATCGCCATAGCTCTGTGGAGTCGTCTGCGGTTCGACGATGGTGTTGCGGAATATTTTGATCCGCTCCGGCACCACCGCTTTTTTTCCCACCAGGGTCAATCCGCTGAACAGATGGTCGGGATATTTTTCATTGGGCTGTTCGCTGGGGCCCGGTCCGCCGACCCGACAGGCCGGACCGAATACGGCGCCCTTGTCGGCGATCACCGAAGTCACTTCCGCTTTGCCGCCGATGCGCACATCGTGCATGATGACCGAGTCTTTGACCACCGCACCGGCTGCCACGTGCACGCCGGGCGAGAGCACGGAATTCAGGACCGTGCCTTCGATGACGCAGCCGGCGGAGATAAGAGCATTTTGAACCTTTGCAGAGGGCGTGATTACGGCCGGCGGCCGATCGCCGAGCGCGCCCTCGTCATCGATGTTGGTGCGCACGCCCCATTCGGGCAAATTCAAACCGGAGCCGGGCGTCAGAATATCCATGTTGGTCTGCCAGTAGGCTTTGAGGGTGCCGACGTCCGCCCAATACCCGCTGAACAGGTAAGCGTACACCGGCGCAACGCCAATGGCATCGTGGATGATATTTTTGCCGAAATCATGGCCTTGTCGCCCGGCCAGGCTCTTTTTGAGAAACTCAAAATCGATCACGTACACGCCCATGGAGGCCAGGTTGCTTTTCGCTTTGGCCGGTTTTTCCTCCCAGGCGGTGATGCGCTGCTCCTCATCGACCTGGGCGATGCCGAAATGGCGGGTATCCTCCCAGGCGACGCGCATCATGGCGATGGTGATGGCCGCTTTTTGCTGTTTGTGAAACTCTACCATGGCGGCGTAGTCCATCTTGTAGATGTGATCGCCGGACAGGATCAGCACC
This sequence comes from Candidatus Zhuqueibacterota bacterium, assembly GCA_022706175.1. Next base: position 5,056 of record JAKJDB010000182.1, read on the forward strand.
CTTTGTGCGCCGTAGCGCGCGGCAAAGTCGAGATTTTGCGCCACAGCGTCGGCCGTGCCGCGGTACCAGTCGAAATCCTCGCGTCCGGTAGAGGGCGGCAGAATCTTGGCGCAGCGGCGGCGGCCGATCAGGTCCCAGGCCTCCCCGGAGCCGATATGCCCCATCAGCGAGTAGGGACGGTATTGAGTGAGGATGCCGATCTGTTGAACGCCGGAGTGCATGGCGTTGCTCATGGTAAAGTCGATCAAACGATAGCAGCCGCCGAACGGCACGGCCGGCTTGGCGCGCATCCAGCCCAGTATGTTCAAGCGACTGCCGACGCCGCCGGCAAGCAGAAACGCAACCGTCTGTCTCATTTCAAGGTCCTCCCGCCGGCTATCATTTTTCCGGAGAAATCCTGTTCGCGCTTGTTGGGATAGATGATGCAATTGGCGCCGATCTGCGCCCGGACCGGAATAACGGTGTTGCGACCTACGAGGGTGATCCCCGAACTGAGCAGATCCGGATACTCCTTATTGGCGCCCGGCTGTCGCGTGCCGCCCACCACGGCCTGAGCGCCGATGGTCACTTCGACATCGGTGATCACCTTGGTCAGGCGCGCATGGGCGTCGACGCGGGTGTCATAAAATAATATCGAATCCTTGACCGTGCTGCCCGTTGCCACTTTGACGCCTGGAAACAAAATGGAATTGTCCACTGTGCCCTCGACGACGCAGCCATGGTGAATGCGGCTGTTGCGCACCTGGGCGCCGGCGCCGATCATAGCGGGGGCGCGGTCGCGGACCCGCTCATTGTCGAGATTCGTTCGTACCTGCCAGCGATCGATGTCCAGAGCCGGGCGATCCTGCAGCAGGCTCATGTTGGCGGCCCAGAATTCATCGATGGTGCGCGAATAGGCCCAGGCGCCATGGAATTTATAGCCGAACACCCGTTTGCGGTCCAGCAGCACCGGTAGTATATCCCGGCCAAAATGTTCGGTGGACGGCGGCTTCATCATCTCATCCAAAACAAAGTGCAGCGCATCGGTGTTGAACAGATAGATGGTCATGGACGCCCATTCAGAG
>JAKJDB010000183.1 GCA_022706175.1 Candidatus Zhuqueibacterota bacterium
CTGTCGCGGCCGGCCAGTTGGCTGTCCAACAGCGCCACCGCCTGCTCCGGACAATAGCGTAAAAATCCGGCCGCGGTTTTCGCCGGCGTCGGGTGCGTCTGCCCCTCGGTGAGGATGACGCAGCGACGTGGTCGCTCAGATTCGGGCACGGAATCCCTCTCCCAGGACTTCATGGACGTTGTTGAGAATGACAAAGGCGTGCGGATCCGTTTCCTTGATGATCTGCACCATGTCCGCCACCTGTTTGCGCGTCACTACGGCGTACAGCACCGGCCGTTTGCTGTTCGTGTAGATGCCGGTCGCTTCCACCATGGTGGCGCTGCGGTCCAGTTCGGCGATGATGCGCCGGCCGATCTCTGCAGATTGGTCGGAGATGATGATGACCGAATGGGCGTAATCGAACCCCTCGATGATCACGTCCACCAGATGGCTGGAGACAAAGAGGAGGAAAAAGGCATACAGCGTCAGGGTGACGGCGTGCCGTTCCACTGCCAGCCCTTTGAAATGGATGATGAATCCGGCCAGCAGGATCACAATGGAATCCACCAGCATGAAAACCGTGCCCGGCTTGATGCCCCAGCGCTTTTGCGCCACGGCGGCGATGACGTCGGACCCGGCGGTGCTGCCGCGGAATTTAAAGATGATGCCCAGCCCGATGCCGAGCAGAACCGCGCCGATCAGGATGAGAAAAAGAAAATCTCTCTGCTGCAGGCTGACGATCGCCGGGTGTTCGTTAAGGCGGATGAAGGAAAGGCCGGGGATCTGTCCGCGCAGCAGATCGATAAAAAACGAGTTGAGAGTGAACCCGACAAAGGTACGGGCGCCGAACTGCTTGCCCAGCTCGCGCACCCCCCAGATGTAAAGCGGAATGTTCAGGACCCAGATCATCATTCCCACCGGCAGAACGCCGCCGGTTAGATAGTGCAGAGCCATGGACAGCCCGCTGACGCCGCCGGGCACCACCTTGGCGTCCACCAGGAAAACCGAGATGCCCGCCCCCATGATAAAGGCGCCGATGGTAATGGCGACATAATCGCGGATCAAGTGCCTTTGTTTTTTGATGGATTGTTTGATGTGATCGACCATACCGTTCACTTGACTTGACAATTTTTGTGGCCGGCCATCGGCCGGCTGGTTGATTAGGCTTGATCAGGTCAGAGGCCTGCAGCGCGCACTAAAGTACGAAAAATTTCATCGCAAAACAATCAAATCGAACCCGGGTGAAAAATCCCTTGCAGCATAAGCGCCTTGCACCTATATTTATGCGTGTAACCAGGCATCGTTTCAGCGAAACGTGCGGCTGCGCCCGGTCCGGCTCTGATTTTTTATCGCCGTCAAGTCGGGTCAGATGAAATTTTTCTTTGGGCGATCACGGCCGGCTGGTGCATGAGGAGGCGCAAGGAATTTAAACACAGTAAATTATGAGATTGATTGTTTATGTCGGCTGCAAAAAAGTGATGGAATTCGGAGGAAGCGGTGATACGAAAAGGGCTTGATCATTTTTTCAAATTATCTGATCACGGAACGACGATTCACACTGAGGGCATGGCCGGATTGACCACCTTTATCACCATGGCCTATATCATTTTCGTCAACCCCGCCGTTCTGTCTGCAACCGGCATGGACCGCGGCGCAGTGTTTACCGCCACCATCCTGGCCACGGTGATCGCGACGTTGATCATGGGATTGTACGCCAATGTGCCGTTTGCCCAGGCGCCGGGCATGGGGCTGAACTCTTTTTTCACTTTCACCGTGGTTTTAACCATGGGGTTCTCCTGGCAGCAGGCGCTGGCGATTGTTTTCTTATGCGGAGTGATCAATTTTATCATCGTCGTCACCAGGGTGCGCAAGCTGTTGATTCAGGCCATCCCTGAATCTCTGCAGCACGCCATCGGCGGCGGCATCGGGCTGTTCATCGCCTACATCGGTTTCAAGAACGCGCATTTTCTCGATTTCATCGTACAGGGGAACAACGTGGTGCATGCCGATCTGCAGGACGGCCGGGTGGTGGAACTGGTCTCCCGCGATGTGTTGCCGGCTCTGGCCCACTTTAACGATCCGACTACGCTGCTCGCTCTGGCCGGCATTCTGGTGACCGTAGTGATGCTGTTGCTGCGCTGGCGCGGCGCCCTGCTTTTGGGCATTCTGTTCACTACGGCCATCGGACTGTTGACCGGCATGGTGGCGTGGCCGCAGTTCCGCGTTCAGGATTTTCTGCCGCCTTCGCTGGCGCCGACACTGTTCAAGCTGGATCTGGCCGGCCTATTCAACCGGCCCGATCAACTTTTTTCCATTCTTACGGTGATTGTGGCTTTTAGCCTTTCGGATACTTTTGACACCATCGGCACGTTTATCGGCGCAGGCCGCAAGGCCGGCATCTTTGATCAAAGCGATGAAGCGCAGCTGAAAACCGGCAGAGGTTTTTCCTCCAAAATGGATCGTGCATTGTTCAGCGACGGCATTGCCACTTCTCTGGGAGCGCTGCTGGGCACCAGCAACGTAACCAGTTACGTCGAAAGCGCGGCGGGCATCAGCGCCGGCGGACGCACCGGCCTGACTTCGGTTTTCACCGCGTTCCTGTTTCTGCTGTGTTTGTTCATTGCGCCACTGGCCATGGTGATTCCGGTCTCAGCCACCGCCGCGGCGCTTATCGTCGTCGGCATCCTGATGATCGAATGCCTGAGGCAGGTGGCCTGGAATGACATCGATCAGGCGGTGGCTGCTTTTTTCACGGTGGTGATGATGCCGTTCACCTTCAGCATCGCCAACGGTGTGGCAGCGGGATTTATCTTTTACGTGCTCACCAAGGTGGTGCGGAGGCAATGGCGTTCGGTTCATCCGTTGATGTACATCGTCACCGGTTTATTTCTGTTTAATTTTATCATCAGCGCGTTCCACTGACGAGTCTGAGTCCCGCGGCCGGCCGGCGTCCGCGCCTGCCTGGACGTTCAGGGCCGGGCGGTGAAGCGCGTGGGGCGGCTCTGCCGGCCTGGGAACAAAAATCATCCAGACTACGTTCCATTTCCATCGGCTCGACCGTACTACAAGAATCCAGAAAGGGGGAGGTTCATGCAGGCAGTTCAGATTTCCCGTTTTGGTGGGAGCCATGTTCTAACGTTTACCGATTTGCCCACTCCCAAGCCGGCCACCGGTCAGGTGCTGGTCCGCATTCAATTCGCCGGCGTCAATTTCATCGATATCTATCAACGAACCGGGTTGTACAAGAACCCGCTGCCTTTTGTGCCGGGCATGGAAGCCGCCGGCGTGGTTGAAGACGTGGGTTTGAATGTGATCGAGTTCGCCGTCGGCGACCGGGTGGCGTTTGCCATGCATCCCGGCGCTTATGCAGAGTATGTCTGCGTTCCCTGGCAGAAATTGGTCAAGATTCCCGATTTCATTGTTGCGGAACAGGCGGCCGCCGGTATGCTGCAGGGACTGACCGCGCACTATCTCGCTCACGATGCCTACCCGTTGCAGATGGGCGATCTGGCTTTGGTGCATGCGGCGGCCGGCGGCACCGGTGGACTGTTGGTGCAAATGGCCAAGATCCGCGGCAGTCGCGTGATCGCCACGGTGAGCAGTGCGGAAAAAGAACAGCGCGCCCGCTCGCTGGGCGCTGACTGGGTGATCCAGTATACAGCCACGGATTTCGCTGCAAAAGTAAAAGAGCTGACCAACGGCAAGGGCGTGGATGTGGTCTACGATTCGGTGGGCGTCGATACCTTTACGAAAAGCCTGACCTGTCTGCGACCGCGCGGCTATCTGGTGCTGTATGGTCAATCCAGCGGACCGGTGGCGCCGGTGGATCCTGGGGTGCTGGCCGGAATGGGCTCTTTATTTTTGACCAGGCCCAGTCTGACCCATTATATCAGCCGGCGTGAAGAGCTGTTGAAAAGGGCCAACGATGTTTTCGCCTGGCTGAAGCAGAAGCGTCTGCTGGTGACCATCGCGAAAAAATTTCCATTGGAAAAAGCCGCGGAGGCCCAGGAGGCGCTGGCCTCGCGCCGATATGCCGGTAAAATTTTACTGCAGGTGATAAGATAGCGTAAAGCGAAGACCCACGTCAGAGGCATGTCCGTTTTCAACCGCGAAGGTCGCCGAATTCCGCGGGAGCGGCGATTCAGTGATGCAGATAATCCCCGAGAGAGCGCATGCGCGCCATCTCTTCTTCATGCATCGGCCCGGTTTCCAGAACCTGCAGATTCTCCTTCATCTGCTGCGAGTCCTTCGCTCCCATCATGCAGACATCCACGCTTGGATGCGAAAGCACAAAGCGGTAACAATCGGCGGCAGTGGCCGGTGGGCGACCCGCGGGCGTTTTTTTAGCGTTCAACAATTGCCGCCAGCTGGTGGCGGTGAAGGAGACGATGCCGGGCCGGTTCTCCTGCGGCAGAAATGGAAACACCTCGGTCTCAGCGCCGCGATGGACCGCATTATAGCGCAGATGAAACAGATCGAACAGGCCCTCCGGCAACAGTTCTGCATAGACGGCGCGGCGATGGCTGGACAGACCGATGAACCGCACCAGCCCTTTTTCTTTCAGCCGGAGCGCTCCGTCGATAATGGATTGTTTGGGTCGTTTGGGGTAATAGCCCAAGAGCAAAACATCCGCATAGTCGATGCCCAGATCGCGCAGTCCCTTGAGAAAAAATTTTTCGGTCAGGAACGCGTTGTGGCCATAGCTCCACATGGAGAGAACCAGATTTTCGCGCTCTCCTCGGCCGATGATGTTTTTCAGGGCTTTTTTCATTTCCGGCGAGCGGCCTTTGACAAAAGTGCCCCAGGTCAGATAGTTGCAGCCGGCGGCAAACGCCTCCTCGATGGCGGCGCTGGGCGCACCGAAACTGGATGAGATGCCGATTCTGCCTACGGATAAACCCGTTCGGCCCAAAGTGGTTCTAACGGAAAAGGTCATGATGCTTCCTCTTTATCACCAGCCATACCGTTCCGGTCCCCAGGTTTTGCGGATTTGCTGTTGCTGGACATAGACGAGCGTGCGTTCAGGCACCTGTTCGTTCACCAGCGCACCGGCGCCGATGACGCTGTAGGGACCGACCTTGACGCCGGGCATCAGGATGGCGTTGACGCCGGTACGCACATAGTCGCCGAGATAAGCGGCGTTGGCGCCGAGCAGCGGCGTTTCGCGATGGCCGCACACCTGATGAACGGTCTGTCCGTCGTCAAAGCGCAGGTTGCCGCATACCGTAGCAGCGCCGAGATCGCAGGCTTCGCCGAGGATGCCCCAATACTCGCCGTAATGATAGGCGTAGACGTTGCGCATCAGCACTCCCGCCACTTCAGCGCAATGGCCGATGAAGCAGCGATCGCCGATCACCGAACCCTCCTCTATCTGTGCATACCGGCGCACGGTGCAGTGATCGCCGATGATCACGTTTTTCTCCAGGATGGCGCCCTGCACCACTCGGCTGTTTTTGCCGATCCAGACGTTGCCTTCAATGATCACCCCATCGCCGATTTCGCTGTTGGCGCCGATCAGCACATAACCGTTGATCGTGGCGCGTTTTGATATCTTGGCGGTGTCGGCCATATTCGATCGTTCCATCGATTGCAGCAGATGCCGCCCCCAGGCGTAATTGGCCTGCAGCAGATGCCAGGGTTTGTCCAGATCCTGCAGCGTGGCGCCGGCTTGTGCAGCGCCGATTTCCTGATTCGCCTCCAGGGCGATTTGCAGCGAGGCCTCGAGGTGCGCTTCATCCGGCGCCATCATGCCGACTTGAATAGCCTCCATGCGTCCTGGATTGGCGCGCAGAAACGGCAGCATGCTTTTTTCCAAAGCGAACACCCCGGCGAAACGGTGGGACACGCTGTCGCGTGGGTGGCCGAGAACCTGCTCGATGCGATCTCCGCTTACCTGGGCGCACAGCCATTCATTCGGCTTTTCTTCTCCCAGGGGCTGCAGCAGCGCGGTCGCCGGCCGCCGCCGCTCCTGATGCAGGCGCAGCAGCGCACGCAGGTCCTCAGCGGTGTAGAGGATGTCGCCATAACAGAGCAGCAGCGAGGGGTCCTGCAGCGTGGACCAGGCGGCCAGAAGAGCCGGCGCCGTGCCGTTGCAGCCGCCGGCAGACA
>JAKJDB010000184.1 GCA_022706175.1 Candidatus Zhuqueibacterota bacterium
TATGTGTGGATTTTCTTCACTTCGCATGGCACCGGCCGGCCACATCCTACATCCATCGCAGAAATAATCCTCGAGCTTTTTATGTTATTCATGGTCGAATGGTTATAGGATAAAGGATGGACGGGTTCTTATGAGAAGGATTGGAATTTTATTAACCGTGATTTTTCTGGCAGGAGGCCGGCCGATGGCCGGTGCAGAGACAACCCGTTTCGGAAAAATCACCGGACATGTGTTCGATGCCGCCACCCGCGAGCCTCTGATCGGCGCCAACATACAGGTCGTCGGAACGGTTTTAGGCGCTGTCTCCCGGCCCGACGGAGCCTTCACCATAGATCGTGTGCCGGAGGGCACCTGGGCTCTGCGAGTGACCATGGTTGGATATAAAGCCATCATCGAAGCGGATTTGGTGGTGAATTCGGTCAAACCTCTGGATATCAAATTCGGCTTGAACCAGACGGTTTTGCAGGGAAGCAGCGTAACGGTCAAGCCGAATTATTTCGAAGCCGTCAGCGACAAGCCGCTCAGCGTGCAGACCCAGACTTACGCCGAGCTGCGGCGGCTGCCCGGAGGGCTTGAAGATGTGGTGCGCGCCATCTCCATTTTGCCGGGTGTGGCCCAGGCCCAGAACGGACGCAATGACCTCATCGTACGCGGCGGAGCGCCTTCGGAAAACCTGTACGTGGTCGATGGCATCGAGGTGCCGAACATCAACCATTTCGGCACTCAGGGCGCCACGGGCGGCCCGCTCAGCTTTGTTAATCTGGACTATGTGGCCAGCACCACTTTTTCCACCGGCGGTTTCGGCGTGCGCTACGGCGATCGTCTGTCATCGGTCACCGCGATCGAACTGAAAGAGGGCCGTGAGGACCGCTGGGGCGGAAAGGCGACGGTGTCCGCCTCCCAATTCGGCCTCAATCTCGAGGGTCCGTTGAATGAAAAGGGCACGCTGGTTTTTTCCGCCAGACGCAGTTATCTCGACTTTATCTTCAAGGCGGCCGGCTTTGCCTTTGTGCCGGAATATTGGGATTTTCTCATCAAGAGTGAATACCAACTCAGTCCCCGCGATCAGCTCTCATTCACCGCACTGTCCGCCATCGATGACGTCAAACTCTTTAATGACACGGCGGAAAAACGTTATGACAATTCACGGGTCATCGCCAGCGATCAGTACCAGGCGGTGGCCGGATTGACCTGGAGACGATTGTACCGGTCAGGCTATTCCACGGTTACGCTGAGCAACAACCGCTATCGCTATGATCTGGTCCAGTCCGACACTCTGAAGAATCCCATCTTCAAGAACAACTCCCTGGAGCGCGAGACCCTGTTGACCGCCAATCTGGTCTGGAAGCCGGCTAAACAGACGGAGACGACTATCGGCGTTCAGGCGCGCGCGGTCCTGTTCGACAGCGAAGTTAAACTGCCGTTGATCGCCACTCCCTATGGCGGCGCCCTGGAGGCGGATGCGCTGCTGGATACCACGGCGGTCAAGGCGGCCGCCTGGCTGCAGCTGGTGCAAAAGATCGGACCTTTTTCCCTGACGGCAGGGGGGCGACTGGATTATTTCAATCTGATCGATCAGGGCACGGCTTTTTCCCCGCGCTTGACCGTAGAGTATGCCTGGACGGCTCTGACCAAGTTCAGCGTCAGCGCCGGCCGCTATCACCAGGCGCCGGCCTACATCTGGCTGGTCGCCGATCCACAGAATCGCACGTTACGGCAGATGCAAGTGGATCAGTACATTCTCGGCGTGCAGCAAATTTTAAAAGACGATGTGAAACTCAATCTGGAGGGGTATTATAAAGAGTACTCCCGCTATCCCGCCAGCCTGCTTCAGCCCTGGCTGGTGATGGCCAACACCGGCGCGGGCTTTGGCGGTTCGGAGGATGGTTTTGCTTCGTTCGGTCTGGAACCCCTGGCAAGCCGGGGTTCAGGCTGGGCGCGCGGCCTCGAGTTGTTTCTGCAAAAGCGCATGGCCGAGGTGCCGCACTATGCGCTGCTCAGTATCAGCTATAATGAGTCCAAATTCAGGGGACTCGACGGCGTCCTGCGTCCGAGCAGCTTTGATCAGCGCTGGATCATCAACTTTGGCGGCGGCTACATACCCAACAACCGCTGGGAGTTCAGCGCCAAATTTCGTCTGGCTACGGGACGCCCCTATACGCCGTTTGATGCGAACTATAACAAGCTGGCAGAGCTGTACAACACTCGGCGCATCGGCGTAAACCACTCGCTCGATCTGCGCGTGGATCGGCGCTGGAGCGCCGGTAAAATGTACCTCATCACCTATGTAGATGTCCAGAACGTCTACAACCGTCCCTTTAATGACATTCCGCGCTGGAACAGTTACAAGCAGGAATTGGACTCCACTTCCAGCATCGGCCTATTGCCCTCCATCGGCCTCAGCGCCGAGTTTTAGCCTTGGTTCACCGGGCTGCATCGCTGCGGCCCGGCGAATCTTCCCCTTTTCATCCTTATTCCGTTTTGGCAAGAACCACCGGAACCGCAGTGGCGAGGTCCGGCTGGTCGAATAGAAAGCCGCCGGCGAGCAGTTTCGCCGGAAGAGCGCGGGCACTGCTCAGCAGCATCTCCTGCGCCATGGCGCCCATGGCCAAACGAAGCGCGAAGGCCGGCACCGCGAACACCGCAGGCCGGTGCAGGCCCTGCGCCAGCATGCGGGTAAGGACCGCATTGCTCACCGGCTGCGGGGCGGTGAGGTTCACCGGTCCTGCAAGGTCCGGGTGAAGCAAAAGATAGGCGATGGCGCGGTGTACATCGTGTGCGGTGATCCAGCTCCAGTATTGCCTTCCATGGCCCAGCTTGCCGCCAAGCCCGCAGCGCAGCAACGGCAGCAGTCTGGCCAGCGCGCCGCCGCCAGAATCAAGAATGATGCCGAACCGGCTGTGTATCAGACGGATTCCGGCCTTCGCAGCCGGTTGCGCGGCGTTCTCCCACTCGACGCACACATCGGCCAAAAATCCTTCTCCCGGACCAGCAGACTCATCCAACACAGCATCGCCCCGGTCTCCGTAATAACCCACGGCCGAGGCGCTGATGAACACTTTCGGCGGCCGCTGTAAATTCGCCAGACAGCGGCTCAACAGCAGGGTGCCCTTTTTCCGGCTGGATAAAATTCGGGCTTTTTTTGCAGCGGTCCAGTAGCCGGACAGATTCTCGCCCGCCAGATGAATGACGCCGTCCATGCCCTCCAGAGCGCTGCCGTCAATCTGATTTTCATCCGGATTCCAAAAGATCTCATTTTGCGCATTCAACGCAGCGCGCCGAACCAGCGCATGGATTTCATGTCCCTGCTGCGCAAGATGGCGTTTGAGACCGTTACCGACAAATCCACTGGCGCCGGATAGGACTAGTTTCATGGTGCAGACCTCCTTTAAAAAGTAATGCCGCCGGTAAGCCGCGGCCTTGCCGCATCATTCGAGTCAGGGTGAGAGGCTGTAATCAAGCCGCATGCTCCTGCTTTTGGCCTGGCAAAAGAAGCGCGATGCCGCTCAACAGATTTCTCCTGTTTTTCATCACGCCTCCCAATCTTGTTTTTCCACAACAAAAAGATCTTCGACCCGGACGTTCAGCACCTGGCCGAGTTTGAGCGCCAGCCGGACAGATGGATTGAACGCCCCCTTTTCAATCGCAATGATGGTCTGGCGGCTCACTTGAACGCGTTCCGCCAGTTCCTGCTGCGTCAACTCACCAGCCAGAAATCGATATTTTCGCAGATGATTGATCATGCACGCCTCGATCCACGCGTTATTAGCCCAGCGGTTCACAGGTTTTGTTCAGCCGGCATAAGAAATGTCATTTTTTGCTTACTTAATGTAAGCTATTATTTACATATTATCAACTATTATTGTACAAATGTGGGTAAATTTTACCAGCTGAAACGCGATCACAGCGACATAGAGAGAGGGAACCATTCATGATCCGGAAAGGAATGCCTGCTAAAAAACGCTTGCATTTCGCGGGAATAATTGATAAAATTACCAGACCTGTTATATTGATGCGGGAGTAGTTCAGCGGTAGAACGCAAGCTTCCCAAGCTTGATGTCGCGGGTTCGATCCCCGTCTCCCGCTCGAGATACAGCCTCTTCCTTGTTTGGAAAGAGGCTTTTTTTTTGCTGCCGGCTTGTGCCGGCCATAGAATACTTCTTGGCATTCAAGGATGAATTTTGTACTTTTTCTCCTGTTCTGCATGGATCATGCTGTGCGCTCATGTGGGAGGTTTTGTGAAAAATTTTACCTTTTATAATCCAGTCAAAATTGTTTTCGGCAAAGGGTCGATCAGTCAATTGCGCAGTCTGGCGCCGGCTTCGGCGAACCTGCTGCTCACCTATGGCGGCGGATCGATTAAACGGAACGGCGTCTATGATCAAGTTCTGGCGGCGTTGCAGGTAAAGCGGGTGATCGAGTTCGGCGGCATCGAGCCCAATCCCAAATATGAGACGTTGCTGGCCGCGGTCGAGGTGGTAAAAAAGGAAAAGATCGATTTTCTTTTGAGCGTGGGCGGCGGATCGGTCCTTGACGGAACCAAATTTATCGCTGCGGCCGCTTATTTTTCCGGCGCTGATCCTTGGGAGATCCTGGCCAAACACCGACGGCTGCAGCAGGCCGTGCCGCTGGGTGCGGTGTTAACCCTGCCCGCCACCGGCTCGGAGATGAATAATTTCGCCGTGATCTCCCGGGCTGCGACGCAGGAGAAATTGGCCTTTGCCAGTTCGCAGGTCTTTCCGCGGTTTTCCATTCTGGATCCGGAAACCACCCGGTCGCTGGATGCGCGTCAGACGGCTAACGGTGTGGTGGATGCCTTTGCCCATGTGCTGGAGCAATACATGACCGTTCCGTTGGATGCGCCGCTGCAGGATCGGCAGGCGGAGGCCATTCTGCTGACGCTGATCCAGGAAGGGCCGCGGGTGATGGCTGATCCGAATGATTACGACGGCCGTGCCAACATCATGTGGTGCGCGTGTCAGGCGCTCAACGGCCTCATCGGTTGCGGCATTGTGCAGGACTGGGCGACGCACGCGATCGGCCATGAGTTGACGGCGTTCTACGGTCTCGACCACGCTCAGTCGCTGGCGGTGGTGTTCCCGGCGTTGCTGCGCCATGAACGGGAAAGGAAAGCGGCCAAGCTCCTGCAATACGGCGAGCGTATTTTCGGCATCAGCGAAGGAATCGCAGCGCAGCGCATCGAGCAAGCTATCGACCGGACCGAGCGATTTTTCCGCTCTCTCGGCGTGGGCACGCGCCTGTCGGACTATGGCATTCAGGCGCAAGGTCTGGAACGCATCGGCCGCCGCATCTCGGAACGGGACGGAAAAATCGGCGAGCACCAGGCCATTGGTCAAAAAGAGATCGACGAAATTTTATTCAGTGCGCTGAATCAAGATGACCAAAAGTAACGAGCGGATCATGGCTATCAAAGACAAACACACAGCGTTGCTCGAGTTTGCCAATCAGCCCCATCTGGTACGGCTGCGCGGCCGGGTGCAGCATTACACCTGGGGCGGATTTGAATTCATCCCCCGGCTGATCAAGGAGGACAATCCGGATCGGCAACCCTATGCTGAGCTGTGGATGGGCGCGCATCCGCGATTTCCTTCTATCGCGGACATCGGCATGCCGGTGAATTTGGACGAACTGATTGCCGCGGATCCGAAAAAGATACTCGGCAGCGAGGCCGCAGCCCTGTTTCAGGGCAAGCTGCCTTATCTGTTCAAGGTTCTGGATGTGCGGCAGATGCTTTCGATCCAGGTGCATCCGAGTCTCGAGCAGGCGCAGAAAGGGTTTGCCCGGGAAAACCGCAGGGAGATTCCGCTGCAGGCGCCGGAGCGCAACTATAAGGATCCGTACCACAAACCCGAGCTGCACATCGCTTTGACGGATTTCTGGATGCTGCATGGTTTTCGGCCCTATGCAGAGATCGTGCGCACGTTAAAGGCGGTGGCGGCGTTTCAACCGTTGGCGCAGTATGAAAAAAAACTGTCCAGGCTGGTACTGTCCGAAGCCGATAAACTGCGCCGATTATACAGCCACCTTATGGAGATGCCGCAAGCGGAGGTGGATGGAATGC
>JAKJDB010000185.1 GCA_022706175.1 Candidatus Zhuqueibacterota bacterium
CCGCCTTGGCCGTATCGATGCTGCTGCCGCCGCCGAGACCAACCACCACATCCGGGCTAAAGTCGCGGGCCAGATTAGCGCCCTCATCCACATCGGTCACAGTGGGCTCGCCGGCCGGCAGGGCATGATCCAGCACCTCCAGCGGGCGATTTTTCATCGCCTTTCTGAGCCGTTCCATCCACTCGGATTCCTGCACAAACCGGCCGCGGCTGATCAGCAGCACGCGGCGGCCGAAACGGTCCACGATTTCCGGCAATTGGGCGACCTTGCCCCTGCCGAAGATGATCTCATGGGAGGTATAAAAGCTGAAATCCATGCAATGCGCCTTTGCTTTCTTTGCGGCCTGTGACACCGCCATTCACGCTAAACTACTCAAACGGCGAACGAAAATCAAGGATTTTATAGAGGGGAATAGCGGATGAATCAGGCTTTATTGCGCAGCAGACGGATGGCCTCATACGCAGCGATCAGAGCCAGCCACAGCGGCGTGAGCATCAACGGCGTCTCGGGCCAGAACAGGCCGATCTCAAAGGTCTTCCAGGAAAAAGGAAACAGCCACAGATATCCGGTCTCGATATGGCGCTGAAAAAAATCAAAAAAGAAATGGAGGAAAACTCCGGCGAGCAGATAGAGGCGCACGGGTTTGCGCAACGGCTCGATAAAAAACTCGGCGGCCAGCAGACAGAAAAGAATCATGAAAAGCGGCGTATGCACGGCCACGGTGTAAGGGTACAGATGCGGGTTGATGATGTAGAATGGCCGCGTGATCAGATCCGGGAGAATAGTGCCAAGATAAAAGATCACGCGGAACCGGTCAAATCGCGGCGAGCGGGTCAACGCGTAGGCGAAAGCGCTGTGGGTGATCAGATCAGGCATGGTCAGCCTCACGCCACTGCAGCGTGGACAGGTCAAACCGGTAGCGGCGGAGAAAAAGAGCGAGGAACAGAATCACCGGCAATACAGAGACCCAGATCTTCCAGCGCCGGTGCAGGGCGATATGTTTTTCTTCAAGCCGCAGAGAGCCGGACCGGTCAAAGAGGGCGATCATGGAGATGAACTCATTGGGCCGCACGCCGGTCGTATCGCCGATCACGGTCACGGTTCTATCCAGATAGCGCACGGTAAAGCGGTCGCTGAACACCTGTTGTACGATGGTCTCGTTGGCCACCTCGATGCACGCGCCATGATACTTTTCCGGTTCTGCCAGACACATGGCCAGGGTGAGAAAGGGATTATAATGGCGGCCATACCAGATCATTCCGGCCATCAGAGTCAGATAAAGGATTATGCGAAAAAAACGGCTCATCGGGGCACAGTCCTGCCAAACACCTCCTGAACGACCTGCAGCAGCGAAGGATGGAAGCGGCCGTTGGAAGCGACGACGTTGCCGGTCCAGACCGGATCAGGACCGCCGGCGAAATCGGTGGTCATGCCGCCGGCCTCGCGAATGATCACCGCGCCGGCCGCCACGTCCCAAGGCGACAGCCCCAGCTCCCAAAAGCCCTCATAGCGCCCGGCCGCCAGCCAGGCGAAATCGAGCGCCACAGCGCCAACACGGCGGATGCCGCTCATCTGCGCGACCAGTTTGCGAAAGGAGAGCAGATACTCTTCAAGGTATTCATGAGAACGAAAGGGGAAACCGGTGGCCAACAGGCCGCGTTCCGGCTGGTCGATGGCGGAGACGTGAATCGGCTGATTATTCATAAAGGCGCCGTGCCCTTTTTCCGCCACGAACAGCTCTTTGCGTATCGGATCATAGATCACGCCCAGCACCATCTCTTGCTCCAGCTCCAGGCCGATGGAGATGGCGAACGCGGGCACGGAATGAATGAAATTGGTGGTGCCGTCCAACGGATCGATGATCCAGCGAAAGCCGCCGCGCTCGTCGCGATGAATTTCTTCGGCGAAAAAATGGTGCTTGGGAAACGCGCGGCGGAGGGTTTCGACGACGAGCGTCTCGGACTGCTTGTCCACCACGGTGACGTAATCGAACCGTTGTTTGATGTCGATGTCCTTGTCCTGCAGTTTGCCCAGATGACGGCGCAGCAATACGCCGGCGGCCAGCGCTGCTTTGACGGCGATCTCTTTTTCTTTGACCAGTGTTTTCAACTTTATTCCATTTCGTTATTTCAGTTCGACGATGGTCACGCCCGAGTCGCCTTCGTTCCAGTTGCCGAGGCGTGACTGTTTGACAGCCGGATGCGTACGCAGATACTCCTTGATGGCGCTGCGCAGCTTGCCCGCGCCTTTGCCGTGAATTATGCGCAATTCATGAAATCCGACCAGCAGCGCCTCGTCGAAAAACCGCTCCACGTTCTCCAGCGCCTCGTCGGCGCGCTGCCCGCGCAAGTCCAGTTCGGTCTTGAACCCCTCCGGCTTGTCCAGCTGCACGCGCACAGACCCGGCCCGCCGCCGTTCGGAGCGGGTGGCCGGCACCAACTCATCAAAGGGCGCTTTCAGTTTCAAGCCATCGGCCTGAAGCAACACCCTTCCCTGCTTATCCGGCTCTGAGATCAAGACCGCCGGGCTGGCGATCCCTTTCCACAACACCCGGTCGCCCACTTTGATTTCGCCAATCGGCGCCGCCGGCTCTTCGCGGGTCTGCTCGACGATTTTTTCCACCCGAGTCCGCTGTTCCGCCAACGCCTGTTTAGCGGCGCGGATCGCCGCGGTCTCCGCCTGGCTGCTTTTAATGTCGCGGATAATCTGTTCGACCGTGCTGTTGGCAGAGGCCAGTATCTCCTGCGCCTCCTCAGCCGCCTTGCGTTTGAGCTGTTTCTCCTCCTTGCGCAGCGTCTCGGTGCGCTCGTGGTAGAGCTTGGCCAGTCCGCGGTACTCGGCCTCCTTGAGATCGGCCGCTTCCGCCAGTTTCTGATGCCGCTGAATCTTGGCTTCCAGCTCCAGGATCAACCCCTCGAGCCGGTCTTTCTGCTCGCCCACCAGGCTGCGCGATTCGGCGATCAGCTGCTCGGAAACACCGATGCGCCGGGCGATCTCAAAGGCATAGCTGGACCCCGGAATGCCGATGCGAAAACGGTAGGTGGGTTTGAGCGTGGTCAGATCAAACTCCATGGAGGCGTTGGCGGTCTTTTTGTTTTGATAGGCAAAAGTTTTGAGCACGCTGTGATGGGTCGTAACCATGGACAGGGCGCCGATGGCGGTCAATTTTTTTAACAGCGCGGTGGCCAGCGCCATGCCCTCCTCCGGGTCGGTACCGGCGCCGATCTCATCCACCAGCACCAGGCTTTGCCGGCCGGCCTGCTCATCGATCTCTTTCAGGGATAAAAGATGGGAGGAAAAGGTGGACAGATCCGCTTCGATCGATTGCTGATCGCCGATCACGGCAAACACGCGATCGATGGAACCGATCTGGGACAACGGCGAGGCGGGAATGTGTAAACCGCTGCGCGCCATCAGCACCAGCAGGCCCACGGTTTTGAGCGCCACGGTTTTGCCGCCGGCGTTGGGGCCGCTGATGATCACAGTATTGTTCTCGCGGCCCAGCTCGATCTGCATGGGCGTGACCGCCGCAGCGCCCATGCGCAATAGCAGCAGCGGATGCCGCGCCTGGGCGAGATAGATAAAAGTGTCTTCCACGATCTCGGGTTCCAGCGCCTGCAGCGTGCGGGAAAAGGCCGCCTTGGCATAGACCAGGTCCAGCCGACCGAGCAGATAAAAATTGCTCTGCAGCACCTCCCGATGCGAGCGCGCCAGATCCGAAAGGCGGGCTAAAATGCGTTCGATCTCCTCCGCCTCCTGGCTTAAAAGCTCGCGGACGCGGTTGTTGTCCTCCACGGTCTCGAACGGTTCGATAAAATAACTCAGGCCCGAAGCAGAGCGGTCGTGGACCAGGCCCTGCACCTTGCGCTTGTACTCGTCCTTGATGACCAGCACCATGCGGCCGTTGCGCATGGTGATCAGGTTTTCCTGCAGCACGCCCTGACTGCTGAAGGACTTGACCATGCCTTCCATTTTTCGGCGGGTGTTGGCCTGCGCGCGAATGATCTGGCGGCGGATGGAGGCGAGCGCCTCGCTGGCCTCATCGCGGATGTCAAAGGAGTCTTCGTCGATGCAGCGGCTGATCTCTTTTTCCAATTTTTCCAGCGGCAACAGTTCTGAGGTCAGGGCCTTCAGATGAGGGATCTTTTCCTCGCGGCCGGCAAAGTAACGGGACAAGCGGCGGCCCAGTCGGCAGGTCTGGCCCACGGCCACCAGCGATTCAGCGGACAAGGAACTGCCGACGACCGCCAGTTTTTTCAACACCGGCCGCAGATCCGGAAACGAGGAAAAGGGCACGGCTTGATCAAAATCCAGGATCGCGCGCAGCTCTGTGGTCTGCGCCAGGCTGGTGCGCAACGCTTGCACATCGTCCATGGGCCTGACGGCCAGGCAGAGTTCTGCTCCGAGCACCGAGTTGGCATGGCCTGCCAGCTTTTCCAGAACGCGATCGTATTCGAGTACTTCTAAAACGGTTTGCACGATAAAAATCCGAACTAGGCAGGTTTGGCTGCAGTGGGCGCTTTGGACGGAGCCGGTGCAGTGGGTTTGGTCTGGGGAACGAAATAAACGACGTTGCGCAGAATCACCTGGGCGAATTTTTTCATGTGCGGAAACAGGTTCGAGCGGTACTCGTAGCTCTTCACCTGTTCGCCCAGCGGCATGATGGAGAGTGCCAGAACAAAGATGCTCACCAGAAAAGCGCCCTTGGCAAAACCGATGACCGCGCCCAGCAGTTTATTGAGCGAGTCGTGGGTTTTGGGATCCATGCCCTTTCTCAAGCCGGCCAGCAGAATCTGCAGCAGCAGACGGACCGCCAGAAGCACCGCGGCGTAGCCTAACACCGTGTAGGCCAGATCCGGCAGTTGAATGTAATTCTCCAATTTGCGGGAGGCCCATAAACCGTAGCGCAGGGAAAGGATCGCAGCGACCAGCCAGCCGGTCATGCCGAGCAGTTCGCCGTAGAGTCCGTTCTGCGCCCCTTTGTAGACAAAGTAGACCAGCGCAATAAAGATGAGAACATCCAAGGCATTCATAAGGCCATCAGTAAAGTGGCCGGAAAGCCCGGCCGGTAAATTAAATGAAAAAAGTGAATAGGGCGCAGGCCTTATTCACTTTTTTCGGTTTCAACCAACTCGTCCTAAAGACTCAACTTGTTCCGCACCAGATCCGTCACCATCTTTCCGTCGGCTCTCCCCTTGGTTTTAGGTACCACCAGTTGCATCACTTTGCCGAGATCTTTGATCGTCTGGGCGCCGCTCTCAGCGAGCGCCTGTTGCACGATGGCTTCGATCTCTGCGTTGCTCAGAGGCGAAGGCAGATAGGCTTGAATCACCTCCAGCTCGGTCTTTTCCTTCGCCGCCAGATCATCGCGCTGGGCGCTGGTAAAGGCCTCGATGGATTCTTTCCGTTTTTTAGCGGCGCTGGTCAGCACCGCCAATTCTTCCTCTTCGGACAGGGCGGCTCGTTTATTGATCTCGGCATCCTTGATCTGACCGCGAAGCAGACGAATGGTGGATAAACGTTCCTTATCCCCCCTTTTCATCGCCTCTTTCATATCTTCGGTCAGTCGTTCCAGAATGCTCATCAAATCCTCCGCACGGATGGTCGCGAAAAAATGAGGTTATCTTTCCATCATCTGCAGCTTGCGCATTTTGCGGCGAGCTTGATTGATTTTGCGTTTTTTACGCTCGCTGGGTTTTTCAAAATGCTGATGCTTTTTAATATCCGACATCAAACCCGCTTTTTCGCAAGCTTTGGTAAAACGACGCAGTGCTTTTTCAAACGTTTCGTTGTCACGTACCCGAACGCCCGGCATGAAAGATTCGACCTCCTCTCCTATTTCGATAAAAGCATAAACTTAGCCTTGTAATCTACTAAAAATAAAACATACATGCAAATAAATTCTCTGGGCAACCGGCTAATTTTTTTATTGTATTTGAACAAATTAGGCCTTAAAATCCTTTTGACCTGGGCTGTTGGCGCCTCAGGTTCGAGCAATCGGGAGGAGAACCATGAAAAAAGCCTTTATGTTTCTG
>JAKJDB010000186.1 GCA_022706175.1 Candidatus Zhuqueibacterota bacterium
ATCTTCAGGTCCGACGCCCCTCTCGTCGAGGCCGTCGATGACCACGGCATGCGCTGTTTCGTCGGAACGGGACAGGATCGCCATCACCGGCAGAGCCTGTTTGAGGCGCCACTGCAGATTGACGAGAACTGTGGAATCAGAACCAAAGATATACTCCGCCGCGCTGAAACCGAAAACGGAACGCAGGGCGGCGGGAACTCGGCCCTCCAAGGCCTGAGAATAGTCGACGCCATAGTTGGTGGCAATGGACACGCCGGCGCTGTAGACCAGTTCGTCTACGAGTCCGGAATCGGACTCAGCGGTCAAGGGGAATTGTAAAAGGCTGAGCGCTTGATTCAGCGGCGGCCATTGGAGGGTGTTGTAGGAGCCGCAATCCTGATCGATGCGGAATTTGAAATTGTTCAGCGTAGAGGTGTAATTGTCCGTTTCGCTGAATGGCCTTAGGCGAGTGGCATCGTGATGGTAGTTAATCAGCTGCGCCATGGCAACGGCCAGGCAACCGGCCAGACAGCGGGCCTGGCGATCTTGATCCCACGGACAGCGGGCGTTGAACGGATACTCCTGATGCCAGACCGTTTGCAGCCAGCCGCCGGTCGAGGTGGAGTCCGGATGAGGCCAGATGGTTTGCCCGCCGGCAGAGAGCGAAGGGTTCGCAAGCAGCATGGCAAAGGCGGACGAAAGCATCAACAGGCGTCGGCTTGGCATGATTGATGATGATCCAATTAAGGACGGACGACCCCGGCTCGTTGCCTGGGTCCGTTAAAAGCATGGCTGAAATACGCACGGTTCCCAACGCTTTCCAAGCAAAAATTAGCGAAGCAGGCCTTGATAAGCAAGCGAATTTTCCTCACTCCCGTTCCTAAACTCGGTCTTGTTCACCGCAATCTTGATTTCTCTTGCACTTTTCTACGAAATCCTATATACTGAATTAGTACATGGTTGCTCCACAGATAACCCTGAACGGGCTAAAATAGGCATGATGGTTCGATCCCCAGGATAGGTGCGAATGCCTTTTTTGCTATGGCGCCGTCATGGACTGCACCAGTCACAGGCTTGATGATCGCTGTTTCGTCATCCTTTTAACCAAGGCTGAAGCGAAATGAAGAACTCTTCAATCATCATCTTGATGCTCACCATTCTGACCTGCTTTTGGTTGCCACCCTTCGCCGCTGCCGATGATGGCAAACAACAGCTCGAGACCCCTACGCTGAGCAGCGTTCTGAACTGGGAAAATCCACACCGGCGTACCGGGATCCACGACGGCAACCGGATTCGTTCTGCGTTTTCCAATTTCGGCGATCTCGGCAGTCGAATCGTAGAGATGTTGCGAGGAGCAATACCTTATACTTGCGTCTCTGCCAATCCCTCGGCAATTTGTCTGTCGATAGGAACGGCTTCTCCGGTCGCGATAGCGCCGTCAGCCAAATGATCCTTCAACGTCTGACCTTCCTAACCAGCCCCATCTAGGTAGATTTGCCGATCACGCTAGATGTTTCTTTTTAAGATAAAATCCGCACGGCTCGCCTGAAAGCGGACTTGCATCTGCTGCATTCCGCTTTGGTACCTCTTCACCAACTGCGCAGCTTCTTTGAGGCCGATTGGTTTAATGGCTTGTTCGGCACGTTTCAGATACCTGCGAATTTCTTCAAACAAAGCGGTGATACCCGGCGACAGGAGCATCTCCTTGGCTATGATCGCTGCCAGGTTTTTAGCCGGCATCGTCTTTGTGCTGTGATTGGCTAATAATCGCTGCGCCGCATAATTGCATCTGCCGCCACGCAGGTCTTCTTCAATATCCGTAAGGTCATCGACAATCTGTCCGGCCACAGCCAACGCGATGGAGAATTTCGTCACGAGCGGAAAATCCCGCATGCGGCGATAGTGCAGGCAAACAGCGGCCGGGGCTATACTAAAGTGCGTGGACAGCTTGGCGTAGCCGGCCAGCAATTTGTCCGGAGATTTTTGGCGAGAGCGCTGCAAGGCTGCATTCTCCATAATGGCGTATATGGTTTTTTTCTGCGCAGCACGAAACATATTCCAAAAGGCACTGTCGGCAGGGAAATAATGCGACAGCACTTTTTCCGCTTCCAGCAGAAACAAATTGGCAGCAAAAACAAGCGCAGGCTCCTCTGCCTGACGATCAAACAGATCGTCCTGAACCCGAATACATAGAAAAAAACAGTATTCCGCCCACAGCAGTTCACTGAAAAAAACCGTGTCGCTTTCCCCTGGGATTTTGACATATTTGCGTTGCAGCCAACCCGGAAGCAGAATCCAAAAGGGATAGGGATCGTCTTGACCGGCCGGATTTTTATGTTCCCGGCCGGGTTTAAGCAAGTGCAGGTAGTGTTGCACAAAATCATCGGCCAAAGCAGGCGGCCATGCTTTCAGAAATCTCTGCAGGCGGCGGTCGAGTACGGCGCTATAATTTTTCATCAGGTCCCATGGGTTTTTCCGGACCAGGCTTTAATTTTTTAATCAGCTCTTTGGTCAGTTTACGATTTTCGATTCTGATAAGACCTTTCAAATCCTCCCAAGACCCTGGCTGTGAAACAATATCCCAGGGCGGTGGTGGCGGCGGCGGCAGCGGCCTGGCGTCCGCCATTACATCATGATAAAATTTGTTCAAATATTGCAAAAGATCCCCGCCTTTGACGTTGACGTGAGCATCCAAAACGTCATCCAATCTTTTTCGGGCCGGTTTGCTCAGGGCGATTCGTCGATCCCTTAACGCCTTGTCCCTGTTTTTCAGCAAAGCGTTGAGGAATTTGCTGTCGGTACAAGCAAGTTTGTATACCTGATTGAAACTGACTTGCTTGCGCTTGGCCTTTTGTTTTGTGTTCATGCTCGCCTCCTCGATTAATAGTGTGCATGCCGACCTATGGCTGCAATTGTGACAAATGCCGCTTGACCAGCACCGCTGTTGCACTCAACGAATCCTGTTGCAGGTATTTGCGGAAATGAAAAATGGCGTCAGAGACCGCGTTGTTTTGTTCAAAAATTTGACCGAGCCTATAATGCGCATCGGCGCTGTTCGGCTGTAAACGCAGAACCGTGAAATATTCGTCCGTCGCTTCCTTCAGCCGGCCTTTATCATAGAACGCATCGGCCAATCCCTTGTGATGGGCCGCACAGCTGCTCTCGGCAGCAATAGCCAAACGAAAATATCTGATGGCCGGATCATATCGTTTGAACGCGTGGTTGGTCATAGCGAGATTCGCATAGACGCTGCCCAGAGGCCGGCCTTGTTCTTTGGAACTGTACAAATACATCTCTTCATAATACGGCGCCTGGGCGGAATCGGCGTTCCCCATGCTCAATCTGAAGAATAAAATGTAGGCGTTCGGTTCCACCGGCTTGCAGGCCAGAGCTTGGTTCAGCGCTTCCCGGGCTTTTTCCGGCTTTTGCAGTTGATAATAATTGGCGGCCAACAGATAGTAGGCAGAAGAAAATCGTATTTTCATTTTTACCAGATCGGCCAGGGCGTCGAGGCTGCCCTGATAATCGGTCAACAGGTAGCGAAGCCGCGCCAATGAATAAAGCAAAATAGTATTATGCGGCGAAAAATCCACTGCCAGGGCGAGATAACGCGCCTGTAAGGCGATATCATTGGCTATGCAGGCGCCCGCCCAATTGATCATGACCTGTTCAAAGGGACTGGCGCGCGACCCCAGCGTGACCAGACGTTGATAATGCCGGAATGCCTCAGAACGCTTGCCTTCCTCCATCAGTTTGGATACAAGCCAGATGCGCGGTGAAATAAAATTAGAATCGAGTTCGATGGCGCGCTGCAGGCTCGCTTGGGCGAGCGCAGATTCCCGGCGGTAGTTGTACAGATTGGCCTGGATCAATGCTTTAACGGCAGCCAAATTCCGGGAACCGTGTTCCAGCCAGGGTTTTAGATCTTTTTCTTTTTCATCATAGGACAATACTTTGATCTGGAAGCAATACACTATTTTCTGCGCCTGAGAAGCGACCGCCCTTAGAACATCGTCTGCATCTTCCATCGTGACGCTGTTGGTAAAGATGATCTCCGAATTCAAGAGATCGGTGATGCTCGATTGCATCAAATAGCCGTCAGCCGATTTGACGATGAAGCCGGTAATGACAAACATGACATCAAGATCGCGCAGGGCTTGATGGACGGGAGTTCCTCGTCTCAGCTCGGAACCGGCAACAGAGCGTTCCATCATGTCGTTCAAGCTGAGGGGATCGATGATTTTTAAATTCTCCACGCCCAACAGCTCGCCGACGATCAACGTTTGCACGATCATCGGCAGATCATTCTGTTTCTGTTCAGTTCTGTCTTGAAACGGCAGCACCGCAATACGCAGACTTGTTGGTTTTGATGCCGTGGGACGCAGAAAATAACGGCCATCCCGCCACAATACGATGACCAGCAAAAGGGAAAGAAAAACGATCATTGCCGCCCCGGCCTTTCTCCACCGTCCGGGCACGGTAAAAACGGTCCGGTCGGAACCGGTATGTCTTTCCTCCAGCATCCTCAGAACGTCTGCCATGGATTGGGGACGATGGGACAGATCCTTCTGCAGGCACCGTCGACACAACGCAGCAAGATATTCCGGAACATCCCGGCGCACATGGCAGAGCGGAGCAGGTTCTTCATTCAGAACCGAGTATATCATGGCCTGATCATATTCAGCTGCAAAAGGCAGCTTACCGGTGAGCATCTCGAACAATACGATTCCCAATGACCAGATATCGGTCCTTTGATCCACCTCCTCGCCCCGCGCCTGCTCCGGCGACATATAGGCAGCGGTGCCGATTATCGAGCCCGTTCGTGTCAAATGCGCCTCACCGGCCAGTTTCGCCAGTCCAAAATCCATTATTTTAACCTGGCCTTTTTCAGTGAGCATGATATTCGCCGGTTTGAGGTCGCGATGGATTATGCCCTTTTGATGAGCATCTGCTAATCCCTCAGCGATTTGGCCGGCGATATGAACGGCTTCTTCAATAGACAGGGCGCCACCAACCAAACGATCCTTTAACGTCTGCCCCTCATAGCAGGCCATGACTATGTACAGCCGTCCGTCTTCGGTCTCATTGATTTCGTGAATGTTGCAGATGTTGGGATGTTCCAAAGCCGACGCCGCTTGGGCCTCCTGAATGAATCGCTCTTTGGCTTCGGCATCCATCGTAAGCGCCGGCGGCAGAAATTTGAGCGCGACCGTGCGCTTGAGCCGGGTGTCCTCCGCTTTATACACCACGCCCATGCCGCCTTCGCCGAGCTTTTCTAGGATTTGGTAATGGGAGACGCTGGTCCCTGTCAACATGGTCAACCCTGCCTGAATAAATAAAAAAATGGCAAAAACGAGTTTGAGTTCCCATTTCGTGCCATTTCGAGTACGAGTCTTCTCTATGGAATGATGGAATCAATAAGCTATAGCGCTGCCTTTTTGCACTATTCTAATCGTTAACGTTTGTTTCGATTCGTTTGATGACCACCAAGGTCATATCATCCCATTGCGGACGGTTTTCTGCATGATGCTCGGCGGATTCGATCAATTTTTCAATCAGCTGTTCTGCGGCCAGTTCTCCGTTTTGCTGAATGCACGCAAGCAGCCGCTCCTCGCCGTACTCTTCATCGTTTGCATTCATCGCCTCGGTGACGCCGTCCGAATACAGCACACATAGGTCGCCCGGGCTCAAGACAACCGCCTCTTGTTCATATTCGGCGTTCGGCAAAAAACTCAAGGCTACACCGCCCGTCTTTAAAAGACTTTTAGTTCCGTTCCGCCTGATGAGATAGGGCCGGGTATGTCCGGCGTTGCTATAGGTGAGCTGGTGGTTCTGAAAATCCAGAATACCGTAGAACAGGGTCGCATAGTTTTGCGGATCCATGCTTTGATGAAGCAATGCATTGGCCCGGCCCAGACAGACGCCGGGCGATGGATCGACCACGCATTGTCCGCGAATGGTCGCCTGCAGATTAGCCATCAGCATCGCTGCGGGCAGGCCTTTGCCCGAGATGTCGGCGACACAAAAGACCAACCG
>JAKJDB010000187.1 GCA_022706175.1 Candidatus Zhuqueibacterota bacterium
GTGGGGTTGGGCTTTTGGGCTCCGTTCGGTCTGGGGGCAAAATGGGATCTGCTCAACACCAGTCAATACAACCTCGCTTACCCAAAAATAGAGTTTGAAGACGATCTCAAAGTGATCGCCTTGCAACCTACGTTTTCGTACAAGCTGAATGACCGCCTCTCTGCCGGCGTCGGCCTCACCCTGCTCTACGCAGACATCTTTATTCGCAAGCCCAATTTTACTCCGAACCCGATCACGTTCAAGCCCGAGTACGCCATGTTGAAAAACGCGCTCGGCGCCTCCGCCCTATCGCCCTTTGATCACTTTCTCACCGAGGCGTACCTCGAGGGCAACGGCATGGGCTTTGGCCTGAGCTTCGGCGTGCAGTTCAAACCGGTTGAAAGCCTTTCGCTGGGCGCTTCGGTCAAATGGTACAACACCATCGGGCTGGAAGGCTCGATTCTCGCCGATACCTATTATGCCAAAGACCCTGGCAACGTTAAACCCACTCTGGATCAGCTTCTGTCGCTGAATATGATCACCCAGGCCCAGTACGCCAGTCTGGCCGGCGCCTATTCGGGCGCCAAAGTGACCACAATCCCCAAAACCGATGTGACGGCCGATCTGCCGCTGCCCACCAACATCGGCGTCGGCTTTGCCTATACCGGCATAAGCAAACTGCTCATCAGCGGCGATGTGGCGTTGACCCAATGGTCTGCCTGGGACGTGATCGAAATCAAAGCAAATGGCAACAAGATCAGTGAATTGAAAGAAAATTGGGAAAACGGCATCCGCATGGGCCTGGGCCTCGAGTACGGCCTGCCCTTCTCCAACGCCAAGCTGCGCGCTGCTTTTTATTCCGAACCCAACGCCGCTGTGGACGAAACCTTGACGCCCACGATCCCCGACTTTAACCGGCGCAATGTGGTGGTCTTTGGCCTCGGTTTTCCGCTCGGACCGCTGGAAGCCGGGTTGATGTATGAATACATGTTCATCGCTGATAAAACCGTCGAGTGGGCGCCGGCCGTTGTGCCCTTTGACAATATGGGCGGCCTATACTCCATGTCGGTCAACAACATCATGTTGGGCCTAGACTATAACTTTTAGCGCGCAGCAGCACCGCGAGCTTGCTACCAAGCCCTTGCCCCTGCGGCAGGGGCTTTTTTTATGTCCAGGCCGGAACAGGCCCTCCATGAAGCAAACGCTTGGTTTTTAACCTGTTTTTGCGTACTTTAATCCGATCAACCCCAATAAAAATACTAAATTCTTATTGGAATCTGTGATGAGAAAAGGCCTTTTCCTGATCACCGCTCTGTTGGCCCTGTGCGCCTGTTCTATGGACCAAGGCCTGCAGCCGACTCGCAGCGGCTTTAGCGGCACGATCCGCTTCAAAAACGCATGGCCGGAGCAGACCGATCAGGTGCTGGTGGTGGCGGCAACGCGATTTCCACCCAGCGCCATCACGGACATCGTGATGAGCGATCCGCTGCCCTTGCACCAGGACTCGGCGACGTATACGCTGTTCACGACTCCACAGCCGTTCGCGGCTGTGGGCGTAGTGTGGAAGGAAAAAAATCAACCCTGGGATGTTACCAACATCATCGGTCTTTACTTCGAGGGCGACAATCCGTTCAACCCGGGCCAAGTCCATGTCCGCAGCCGCGATCAGCTCGTGGAGAACATCAACATCGAAGCGGATTTATCCAAAGCGAAACGCAAAGTGGCGAGCGGCATCGAAGGCATGTTGCGCACTCACGGCGCCTGGCCGGCGGCCAGCCAATCGCTGCTCATGGTGGCCTCCAAACCGATAGTGCCTTTCGGACTGCTCGACGTCTCCCTGGGACAACCGATGGAGGTACCCTTTGACTCCAGCCGGTTCTTCCTCAACCTGCAGCCGGGCACCTATCGCCTGGTGGGTGCGCTGCTTATTGAAAAAGACGCAGACATCGGCCTCTCCAGCGTCGTCGGCCTGTACTATAAAAAAACGGGCGATCTCTTCCCAGGCGCCATCACCATTGCCACTGATTCCACCATCATTCGAGGAGTGGAGATCCATATCGATTTTAATAAAAGGCCGTTTGCCGGATAAGGGTGTGGTGATGAAAAAACTGTCTACCCTTGTGTTGCTCTGGGCAGCACTTGTTTTCAGTCAGAACGAAGGCCAAATCGCCGGTCAAGCGGTGGATGCTAAAACCGGTGAACCGTTGCCCGGCGTCAACATCCTGCTGGTCAACACCGCCATCGGCCAGGTGACCGACCTGTTTGGCCGTTTTGAATTGACCGGCATCCCCGCAGGCGTCTACACGCTGCGGGCGAGCATGGTCGGCTATCGTTCTTTGCAAATGCGAAACATTCGCATCCCATCCAAGCCGGGCACCCGGCTCACCCTGGCCCTGGAGCCCATCCTGATCCAGGGGGCCGACGTCGTAGTCACGGCAGCAAAGCGGCGGCAGAGCATACAGGACTCGCCCACCAGTGTGGCCGTGCTCACCAGCCGCGATCTGGCGCAAAAGAACGAAATTTATCTGGACAAAATGCTGGAGAACGCCTCAGGGGTGAACTTTATGGGTTCCCAGATCAACATCCGTGGCTCCTCCGGCTATAACTATGGCGCTGGAACCCGAGTGTTGATGCTGATCGACGGTGTGCCGGTACTGCCCGGCGACAGCGGGGATCTGAAATGGGATCTGGTGCCCGTCACTCAAGTGGAGCGGGTGGAGATCATCAAAGGCGCGGGCTCTGCGCTCTATGGCTCCAGCGCCCTGGGCGGGGTGGTCAACATCATCACCAAATCCGCCGGCGACCGGCCGCTCACCCATCTGCGCTTTTCCGCGGGCCTGTATGACAAGCCATCTTTTACCGAGTGGCGTTGGACCGACCGCCTGCTCCATTTCGATGATATGGATGTGGACCATTCCCGTCGCATCGGTAAAAGCCAGATTCTGCTGGCTGCGGGGCGCCACCAGTCCACCGGCTACAGCCAGAACGGGTCCTACCAGCGTATGAACGGCTCCTTCAAATGGTTCCGCCCCGTTTCCGAGCATGCCAACCTGACTTTGGCGGCCAACTGGGAGGCCGGCAGACGCGGCACCGGCCTGATGTGGCGCAGCCAGCGCCACGCCCTGGAGGTGTCGCCGGAGGCGGTCGGAGATCACACCAAATCCGACAAACTCAGCGTCAATGCCTTTCATCAGTGGGCCATTCGCAACAATCTGGCTTTGAAAACCCGGCTCTCCTATTTCCACAATTATTGGAAAAATATTTTCCACGACAACATCACCGCCTCCACAGCGAATAAATTCGGCCTGGAGATCCAAGGCGATTATCAGCTCTCCGCCGTCCATGTGCTCACCTTTGGTACAGAGGAGAGCTGGGACCAGGTGCAGTCCGGGCTAGTGGGAAACCATGACCAGTATGGTCTTTCCGCTTATGTGCAGGACGAACGGCGCCTACTCCGCACCCTCTCCCTCACTCTGGGAGGCCGCTTTGATTATCAATATATTGACACTGGATTCAGGGATCAAAAATTCAGCCCGAAAGCGGGGTTGGTTTGGCAGGCGCATCCGGCGATCAGCGCCCGCTTTTCCTCCGGCAAAGGCTTCCGTGCCGCCAGTATGTCGGAACGGTTCTCCGACTCGATCTATTCAGGGCTAAGGCTGGTACCCAATCCGAATCTGCGTTCAGAGACCGCCTGGTCCCACGAGATCGGCGCCAACATGCGCCTGGGCGCCCTAATTAATCTGGACATCGCCGGATTCAGCAGCGATTACTGGAACCTGATCGAGCCGGTGCCGGACAAGGCGCAGAACATTCAATTCATCAATGTCACCCGTGCCCGAATCTCCGGCCTGGAGACCATGGCCAAAATCAACCCCGGGATTCGCGGCCTGACCTGCGATGTCAGCTATACGCTGATGGATCCCCGGGACCTGTCGTTGGATGAAATCCTGGCCTACCGCGCCCGGCACCTGCTGCAGACCGGTCTGGCCTATCAGTTCGGCCCTGTGGAGCTGAGTGCAGACTATCGCTATATCTCGCGGCTCGATCACGTCAAGCTCTATCCCATGGACGACCGCGTGGCGCAAAAAACCGTCAATTTGCATTCGGGATTTCAATGGCATGCCTGGCATCTCAGCGGCCATGTGTTCAACCTTTTCAACCACTATCACACCCAGATGGAAAGAACCCTGATGCCGATCCGTCACTTTGTTCTGACGCTGAGGGCCGCGGTGTGAGCGATGGCCGGTCGGTTCGGTCTTGACGGAAACCAACTCTTTCAACCCATTGAACAACAGCCAAGATCATCCCTTAGCAGAAAGAAAGGAACAACATGGAACCCACGCGTGTATTTTTTGATGTGGAAGCAAACGGAGAATCGCTCGGACGCATTGTGATCGAATTGTTTACAGAGATCGTGCCCAAAACCGCGGAAAATTTTCGCGCGCTCTGCACAGGGGAAAAAGGCTTTGGCTTCAAGGACAGCATGTTTCATCGCATCATTCCGCAGTTCATGATCCAGGGCGGCGATTTTACCAACCACAACGGCACCGGCGGCCGTTCGATCTATGGAACCAAGTTCGCGGACGAAAATTTTCAGCTCAAACACACCGGGCCGGGAATCGTCTCCATGGCCAACGCCGGCCCCAATACCAATGGCTCGCAGTTCTTCATCACCACGGTGAAAACCGCCTGGCTGGACGGCAAACATGTGGTGTTCGGCAAAGTGATCGAGGGCATGGAGGTGGTAACAGCGGTGGAGGCGTTGGGTTCATCCAGCGGCAGGCCGCAGCAGACCGTGCGGATCAAAGAGTGCGGTCAGATGGTCACTCAATCATAAACGATCACAGGGTGGGTCGACGTCGGCCCACCCTTTTGTTTCAGTCCCTGTGATGGCCACATGACGGAAAAATGCCGTTCGGCATTACTCATTCCAACCGCTGCGGTTTTTCACTTCAGCTCTTCTGAGGATTGACTGGTCCAATAGCGTTCGATCTGCTCCAGGCTTTTCCCCTTGGTCTCCGGCACTGATTTGGCAAAAAACAAAGTGGCCAGCAGGCAGATGGCGGCAAAGGTAAAGAATCCGGTATGCACGCCGAAGCGGGCGACATACCAGGGAAAAAGAAACACGCTGATAAAATTGGTCGCCCAATTCACGAACGTGGCGATCGACATGGCGCGGCCGCGCACGCGGTTGGGAAAGATTTCACCGGTGATCACCCAGATCACCGCGCAGATGGACACTGCCACGCACGCCATATAGCCGCACAGAGCCACTCCGATCCACAGCGCCGATTCCACTTCCAGGCTGAATTGCAGCGCAATGATCGACAGCCATAGAGTGACGAAACCCATGCCGCCGACCAGCAGCGGTCTTCTGCCCCAGCGATCGATCTTCCACAGCGCTAGCAGGGTGAAAATCAGGTTGATGAAGCCGATGATGACCTGATAGGAGAGCGCTCCGCCGAGCTTGACCCCGGCCTGTTCCAGAACGATGGGGCCGTAATAGATCACGATGTTCACCCCGGTCAGCTGGCCGAAAAACGACAGTCCGATGCCCACCAGCAGAGCCCGGCGCAATCCGGGTCGGAGGAGTTCGGCCAGCGTACCCTCCTCTTCAGCGAGAGCGGCCTGGATCTCCTGCCACTCGGCCGTTGCCGTTTCCGGGCCGTTGATCCGATTCAGGATCGTGCGCCCTTCAGCGGCCTCACCGTGAGCGATCAGCCAGCGCGGACTTTCGGGAATGCCGAACAGCAGCAGAAGAAACAGGATGCCTGGGATCATCTCTGCGCCGAACATGGCGCGCCAGACTTCAGTGATCATAACCCGCCTTGCCAGATCCCACCCCATCAAAGCCTGGCCGTGAGTCTGAGAAAAGCTCAGCAGCCACCAGTTCGAATAATAGGACAGCAGAATGCCGATGACGATGGAGAGCTGGTAGAACGCCACCAGGCGACCGCGTATGCGCGGCGGCGCCAGCTCCGAGATGTACAGCGGCGCCAGC
>JAKJDB010000188.1 GCA_022706175.1 Candidatus Zhuqueibacterota bacterium
CGCCGGCCGGAGGAGGCGCGGAAGGAGTCTGCGTCTGGCTCAAGGAAGAGGTTTGATTGCGAAAACCGCTGTTCATGTTGTTGCGCTCGGCCATGCGCTGTTTCATCCGTTCGCTGGATTCTTTGGCTCTGGAAAAGAACGCGTAAACGACCTCATCCCCCTCTTGCAATCCCTCAAGCACCTCGGTGTAATCATAATTGCTGACGCCGGTTTTAATCATACGCGGCCGAAAGCCCTCTCCGGTTTTGAGAATGACGCCTCTGCGCAAGGTGACTTCTTGTGTTTCTTCACGGTCTGACGGCGGCGTGCCCTCGGCCGCGCCTGCACCGGGCCGCATGCCGGATCCGGGTCCGCGTCCCATGCGGCCTTCGCCGCCCGGCCCGCGACGGCGGCCGGCCGCTTCGCTGCCTCCAGGGCGCCCTGTCTCCCCCTGACCGCCGCCCATGGCGATCCGCACTTTTTGCATCTCACTGAACAGTTCCTTATCGGTCATCAGCGCCTCATTGGACACCAGCAGCACGTTTCTCTTGTCGGCGACCAGAATATCCACCGTGGCGTTCATCCCGGCTTTTAGGCGACCGCCGGCATTGTCCACCAGGATGGTGACCTCAAAAGTGGTGACGTTCTGCACCACCGAGGATTGAGCAGCAATGCGTAAAACTTGTCCTTGAAAGGTTTTATCCGGGTAGGCATCTGCCACAACTTTGGCTTTCATGCCGGGAGCGATTTTACCGATATCCACCTCATCCACATCCGCTTTAACATACACTTCGCGCATGTCCGCCACCGTGGCGATCAGAGTGCCGCCGGAGACGCTAGAGATCCCGGATGAGATGATCTGGCCTACCTCGACATCCTTGGTCAGGATGATTCCGTTGATCGGTGAGCGCACGATGGTCTCCTTCAGGCGAATGTCGCTGTTATCGACATCGATGCGCGAACGAACCAACTGCGCCTGAGCTTCCACCACCGCCAGCTTGGCAATATCGAATTCAGAGTTTGAGATCAACCCCTTGTTGAACAGTTCCTGCTTGCGCGTCAGTTCACTCTGTTTCTGCTTCAGGTTCGCTTCCGCCACCTCCAGATTGGCCACGGCCTGGTCATAGTTGTTTTTCGTGTCCTTCTGATCCAACCGGGCGATGAGATCGCCGATCTTTACCTGGTCCGACTCGTTGATCTTGAGCTCTTCTATCAATCCGCTGGCCTTTGATTTGATCTCCACCTTGTTGATCGGTTCGATGGTGCCGGTGGCCGTGACAATGACGGTCAGATCGCCCCTGTGAATGGTCTCTGATTGTGGAACGTACACGCTGGATGCGGCACTGGGCCGACTGGGCCGAAAAAGAAAATAGGCCGCCATTGCAAGGGCGACGATCGCCGCTGCCCCATAATACCATTTTTTCATGAACAGAGCACTCCTGATTGAATGTAAGAGGAATCCGAACGGCGTTACCCTCTGGGTCTGTCCCGTTTGGTTATTTTTTCGAATTTTTCCCGCTGATCCGCATCAAGCACTTTTTTAAACTCTTGCTGAAATTCTTCCTGAATGCGGCGGAACTGCGGACCGGTCGTCTTGCGCAAGGAATCGTGTTTGGCTTTGGTCGCTTCCAGGAGAATGCGCAGCTGTTCTTTCTGCACGTCGTTCAGTTGCAGGTCTACGGACAACCGTCCAAAGAAATCGTGCGGCCGTCTCCGTTCAAAGGGCGGGCGGTTGTGATCATCAAGCAGATACCGGTCGATGACGACGCCGAGCAGAATTCCCACCAACAGCACCATGCACAGACTGGCGATCGCCGTACGTTTCGAGTTCATTGAGAGAATCCTCCGAATTGGCTGGAAGGTTGCGCAAGGGCGAACTGCAGCACTTGGTCCATATCGCCGAGAGATTGAATGAGTTCGTTCTGACCGCTCAACAGTTCAGCCTCGGTCACCTGCACAGCGTTTTCCAGCGCCTGATCGTTTCTCGGCCAGGCGAGCAGCGCCACGAGGATCATTGTGGCCACAGCCGCCCAGCGCAGGAATGGATGCCACAGATGGTCCAGTTCGCTCCAGATCGTCTCTGCGCTTGCACGCCGATACCCGTCCAGGACCCGCGAGGCGAAATAGGGCGAAACCGCATAGGCCGGCTGCTGCCGTGTGATCGCTCTTACCTGCTGTAATTCAGCCAGAAGGTTCCGACAGTGGCGGCACACCTTCAGGTGCTGCTCCATAGCGGCTTTGTCAGCCGGGCCAAGTTCATCATCCAGCCAAGCCGACACGTTCACATCCTCATGAGCCTTTTTCACGGTTTTCCTCCAGATAAGGCTTTAACAGATTTGCTAATTCTTTGCGTGCCCGGAAAAGACGCGATTTGACTGTTCCCATGCGCCAGTGCAGCAGTTCCGCGATCTCCTCATAGCTGTATTCCTGCAGATCCCTGAGGACGATCACTCGGCGAAGGGATTCGGGCAATCTTTGCAAAGCGGCATGCAGTGCTCGGCTGCGTTCATCCTGGATCATCTGCTGCAGGGCGTTCTGTCCGGGATCCGCGTATTCGATCTCTGTGTTGTCCGAGGAATGCTTGAAAGGATGAATGATACTTCGCACTTTAACTTTGCGCAGATGATCGCGGCATTGGTTCAACGCGATGCGAAAGAGCCAGGACCTGAACGGAGCGCGGAATTCATATTTTCTTATGGCCAGAAAGGCGCGAATAAAAGTCTCCTGGGCGATGTCCTCAGCCGCTTCTCGATCGTTGATCAGCGAGAGAATAAAACCTTGAACCGCGCTTGCATGCAGGCTGATCAGTCTGGACATCGCCTGATGATCGCCCGCCTGGCTGGCTGTGATGATATCCTTGTCGTCTACGAATAGCACACATTCTTCTCATATTATCATGAAATTAAACGTATGGGATTCGAAAATGTTCTGGCCAAGCCGGATTATTTTTAGAGAGTTTGGCCTAAATAAATCTTGACAAATACGCCTTTGTTGGTTAATTTAATATAAATTATAAATTAGGCGCAACAGTATTTGTTGTCCTTTGGTAAAGGGAATTTTCCTCGGCCGGGGCTGTTTTATCGGTTGTCGGTTTTTTGTGCTTTGAATCACGCTCATTGTCGGATCAAGCTCGTAATCTTCTTGGCTATGTGCCAGTTGAATGTTCACTCATTTAAAGGGAGGGCACTTTTATGAAGTCCCACCGTATAGGGATGCTGGGCTTGTCGATGATTCTGCTGATGGCCGGATGGGTCTTTTCGCAGAATGTGCAGCAGGCGGTTGGCAGCAACGGCCTGGTGGATTGGTCTAACCAAATACTCAGAGCGACGGGGATCGGTTCGCCCAATCCCAATATGCCGGAGACCGCTCAACGAGCGGGAGCCATCGATGCGGCCAAAAAAACGGCATTGCGTAATCTGCTGGAAACGGTCAAAGGGATGACCCTTGATTCTGAAACCACGGTACGCAATTTTATGGTTGAGAACGACGTGATCAACACGCGTGTTTCCGGCATTGTCAGAAATTTCACCGTAGTGGACACCAAATACATGTCGACCGGCGACATCGAAGTGACCATCGAGATGCCCTTGTCCGGCGCGCTGAGCGACGCGCTGCTGCCGCCGCAGATGGGCGGCGCCACGCTGGCGCCGGCCGGCGGAGCGCTCTGTCCTTGTTGCGGTCAGCCGTGGCCTGCCGGCAAGCCTCTGCCCGCCGGAATGAGTGTGAACCAGCCGGCGCCGGTTCATTCCTCCGGCGGCGCTGTGACCGGACTGGTGATCGATACAAAAGGATTGGGGGTCCGGCCGGCCATGGCGCCCAAAGTGCTTGATGAGAACGGCCAGGAACTCTATGGCTCTAAATACGTCAGCCGTGAATGGGCGGTTCAAATCGGCATGGTTGGTTACGATAAAGACGTAAACCGTGCGCGCAGCAATGATCGCGTGGCCTCCAATCCCCTGGTGGTCAAGGCCCTCAAAGTTTCGGGGCCGAATAAATCCGATGTCGTTGTTTCAGCCGCTTCCGCCGAGGCTATTCGCGCGGCCGCAAACACGCATAATTTTCTCGATCAATGCAAGGTGATGTTCATCGTGGATTAATTTTCTCAGGAGAGGGAATCATGAAACGTTGTTTTGCCATCGTCCTTCTGTCCGGGCTGGTGATCGGTTTTACGGTGGGGTGCGGCCACAAAGCCGTCAAGGAGGAATCGGTGCTGGATACAGCGGACCATCATTACAGCCAGGGCATGCGAGAATATGAGCGTGGGCAGTACGCCACGGCGGTGGAAGAATTCCAGCGTGCCCTGTCTCTGAATCCTGATTATGCCGAAGGATACGCCGGTCTGGCCCTGGTTTGGGCAGCCAAGGGTTCGTTCGATAAAGCCCACGAGTACGTCGCAAAGGCGCTGGATAAAAACGGCAAATCATTGGACAGCCGAGTGGCGAAAGGCCGCATCCTGGTGATGGAACGAAAAGGTCAGGATTGGCTCGAAAACGCGGTCAAAGAATATGATCAAGCTGCAAAGCTCAATCCGTATTCGCCCAAGCCGCTCTATTTCAAGGGTGAAGCGTACAAGGCCGGTTACCAGTTTGCAGAAGCGGCCGCCGCATACAGCCGGGTAATCGCATTAAAGGGCGAGTACGCGGCCGAAGCGGATCAGGCCTGGGCCATGGTGCAAAAAGTTCAGCGGGCCGCACCGGGCACTAAACTCGGCGCGCGAATCGTCATGATCGACGAAATCGATCGGGCGGATGTGGCGGTGCTGTTCATCGAGGAATTGAAACTGCTCGAGCTGATCGATAAGAAAGCGAACAAGCCCTTTGACACCGGTTTCAAAGCGCCTGGCGATCCGTCCAGCCCTCAAACCGCGCAAACCCTGCAGAACGGGGCGGTTCTCGACGTGGCAACGCACTGGGCGAAGAATTGGATCATCGATATCGTCCAGGCGCATGGCATGGAGCTGTTTCCGGATCAAACGTTTCGTCCGGATGAAAAGATCACTCGCGCGGATTACGCCATGCTGCTGCAGAACATTCTTATCCTGGCGACCGGCGATGAGAATCTGGCCACCAAGTACATCGGTTCCGCATCGCGGTTTCCGGACGTGAACGCCAGCCACTATGCGTATAATGCGGTCTGCCTGATGGTGGATCGCGGCATCATGCAGGCCGACAAGTTGAGCGGTGCTTTTCATCTCAACGATCCAGTCTCCGGCGCTGATGCGCTGCTGATCATCCGTGATCTGCAAAATGCCTTGAAAATGGCTTTTTAGCCGGGCCGGCCGGCGCCGTGCCCCGATCCAACCGCTGGAGGGATCTAACAACGGAGCGCATTTTGAGAAATCCAATTTTTACAGGCCTGAGAGCCGTACGGCTGATGCTGTTGGCCGGAACGTGCGTGTGGGCGCAGGTGCAGGTGACCGGCATGGGCGCCATCACCTACAACGATATTTCGGCTGCTCGGGATCGTGCCTTGCAGGACGCGTTGCGCAAGGCTGTGGAGCAGACGCTGGGCACCATGATCGATTCTCAGACACGCGTGGAAAACTATATGGTGGTGGAGGACCGCATCCTGAATTGGACGCGCGGTTATGTCAAAGCCTATCAGATCCTTTCCGAACGCAAAGCGGCTGAGGATCTTTACGAGGTCACCGTAACCGCGCAGGTGGACGTCGCTGATCTGGAAAAAGATGTGAATGCGGTAGAGCACTTGATCCACTCCATGGGCAATCCACGGATCATGTTCCTGGTGGATGAAAAAAATGCTGGTTCAGCGTCCGACGGCAGCCACTACTTTGACGTGTCGATGACCGCTGCGGAAACGGTGTTGATGAACAAATTCATGGAAAAGGGTTTTCAGGTGATCGACCCGGCCACCGTGCGCGCCAGTAAAGAACGCGATGCGGTGTTGGCCGCCATCAACGGCGACCAAAAAGCGGCGGCTGCACTGGCCGTGGCTCTGGAGGCGGAGGTGGTGGTGACCGGCAAGGCGGTGGTCACC
>JAKJDB010000189.1 GCA_022706175.1 Candidatus Zhuqueibacterota bacterium
TTTCGGCTGATATCTACCGCTGCTATTTCCGCTTTCTGGAAACCCGCGACGAGTATTTCGCCTATCCGGATTACATCGGCCGTTGGGGACGCTGCCGTTGGCGAATCTACGGACTTTATCTTCCCGACATAGTCCTGCAAAAAGTATACTATCAAAATGCGCAAAGGCTTTTGCCCGAGATCCGGCTCTGAACGCCGGCGCGATGCATCGGCCGGTCGAACCGCTGGGCAAATCTTTGCCTGAATTTTGTTATCATCATGATAAGGAGAACCACATGAACGAAATGACTCGGCGTACCTTTGTACAAACCGTCGCCGCAGGTTCTGCGGGATTGTTGATGACCCGCCCCTTGCGTGCGATCGCCAGTTCGATGCCGCGGAAGAGATATGCCATAGTGGGGACCGGCGGCCGTTCCTATATGTATCAGAAGGCCATTTATGACACATTCAAGGAGACCAGTGAATTGGTCGGATTGTGCGATGTCAACGAGGGTCGTCTCAAAACCGCGCAGCTCTATGCAGAATCTTTGCAGGCGCCGCCGCCGCCGATTTATCATGCGAGTGACTTTGATCGCATGATCAAGGAAACCAAACCGGATACCGTCATTGTCACGACGGTGGACGGATTCCATCATCAGTATATCGTGCGCACTTTGGAATTAGGTAAGGACGTCATCACCGAAAAACCCATGACGACGGAGGCCGGCAAGGTTCGGAAAATCATTGATGCGCAGCGGAAAAGCGGAAAGCGCGTGCGCGTGACGTTTAATTACCGTTATTCGCCGGCGCGCACTCAGGTCAAAGAGCTGCTGATGAGCGGCGTCATCGGAGACATCCTGTCCGTGGATTTTCACTGGATGCTCAACACTCATCACGGCACCGATTATTTCCGCCGCTGGCACAGCCAGAAAAAATTCTCCGGTGGTCTGATGGTGCATAAAGCGACCCATCATTTCGATCTGGTCAACTGGTGGATGTCGGCCATTCCTGTTCGCGTTCAGGCGGTCGGCAAACGCGAGTTCTACACCCCGGCCATGGCCAAACGAATGGGACTGTCCGGCAGCCATGAGCGTTGCCGAACCTGTCCGGAGAAAGCGCAATGCGCGTTTGAACTGGACCTGGAAAAGAACAGCAATCTCAAACGTCTGTATCTGGATAATGAAAGTTATGATGGGTATTATCGCGACCGCTGTGTGTTCAGGCCGGACATTGACATCGAGGATACCATGAACGTCCTGGTCAGCTACGACAACAACGCCACCTTGTGCTATTCACTCAATGCCTTCAACGCCTGGGAAGGCATGTATGTGATTTTCAACGGCACCAAAGGCCGCCTGGAACACAAAGAAGAGGAATCGGTCTATATCAGCGGCGACGGCACGGTTCAAGGGGCTCTAAAAGGCGATGGGGTTTACACGCGCATTTATCCGCTCCGGCAGCCGGCCTATGAGGTGAAGGTGTGGGAAGGAGAGGGCGGCCACGGCGGCGGAGACGATGTAATGTTGGCGGAGATATTCGGTTCCAATGCTCCATCGGATAAATACCAGCGATCGGCCGATCATCGCAGCGGCGCTTATTCTTGCCTGATCGGTATTGCAGCCAACACATGCTTTCGCAGCGGCAAGTCCGTCGCCATTTCATCGTTGGTTAAAAATTTGACCTATCCGGATTATCCTGCCATGCCGACTCACGAGCAATTCCTAGGCATGCCGGCGAAAAATGCACGCGCCTGAACCAGCGACTTTATTCTGACGCTCTGCGGTTGAACGATTTGCAGGTTTGCACAGCGCATATTCCTTCAACCAGCCTAACCGGGGCAGAATAGTGTTGTATTTAGGCTGCAAAATAATAAATTATCTATACTTCTTTCGTCAGTCGGCCGGACCTTTACTGTAAGATCCGGCTTGGCTATTAAAACTCCACAGACAAGGCCACGGTTTTATCTTTTTTATTCAGATGGAGCGACGAAAGGGGCCGTTCGCCAATCACACACCATCAGCAAAAGGGAACGCTAAGGAAATGGATGCTTTTCTGAAAATTCGTCGACGAACAGCTGGTTTGCTCGTATGTATAATGCTGGCGATTTGCGGCAGCGCATCGGCCGCAGAGATCAGAGGCACGGTAGAGGATGCAAAAACGTCAAGCCCGCTCAAGGGAGCGGATGTTCTGCTCAAAAATACCAAACTGGGAAATTCAACCGACAGTGAAGGTCGGTTCGTGATCGGCGGCGTAGCGGAGGGTCGCTACGAGCTGACGGTTTCCCTGCTCGGCTATCAGAGCAGGTCGGTCAAGCTGACGGTCGGAGCGGAAGGGACGGTTTCTGTGCAGATTAAATTGCCGCCCGTGCTGCTGTCCATGGACCCTGTGTGGGTGACCGGCGCCGGCTACCGCGATGTGCTCAGCGCTCCGGACCTCAAATCCGAAGCTCTGGATCTGTCGGTCACCGAGATTCCACGCGTCACCATCGAGCGTCAACACGCCAAGACGCTGGTCGATGCGATGAGTTACATGCCCGGCGCTATGATAGAAAACCGGGGACGCAAGGTCAAGCAGTTCCTTTCGTTTCGCGGTCAGCGCTATCCCTATCCGGATTACGCGGTGGATGGAGTTTGGCAGAAAGAGTTTCTGGAACTGCCCTACTTTTTTTCCAGTCAGGATATAGAGGCATTGGAGATCATGCGCTCCAGTGCGGTTCTGCTCACCGGTCTGTCGACCATGGCTGGGGTGGTAAACGTTAAAACCCGGGAATATGATGAAAGCGAAACGACGGCGCGTCTCGAGTACGGTTCTTATCAAACGATGCGCGGCCATCTCTCTCATGGCGGCAAAGTAAACGCATTTTCCTATGCCGGCGGCCTGGGTTTTTCCAAAACAGAGGGGCCTGAGAATAAAAATGCCGCCGAACGGGTGGCCAATGCTTTCGGCAAAATTAAATGGGAACCCAGCCGAAATTTCTTTCTGCAAACCAGTGCGTTCTACCTCACGGCCGACCGCGAGCTGCTCCTGGCGCAGCCCCCGGCCGATTCGAGCTACTGGAAAAAGGTCGATGCCTACGATCCGGTCAAGGCGCTGCTGCTGACGCTGTCCAGCCGTTATCGCATGGGGGAGAAAGCGAGCCTGGAGGTGAAGGCTTCCTATGCCGACCGCAAGCCGGACTATAAAAGCTACAACACCCTGACGGATCAGACAAGCCGGTATAGCGAGCCGGATCATGAGCTGAATCTTACCGTGATTCAGGCGATTTCGCCCTTTCGCGATAACACCGTCCGAGCCGGGTTCTTTTACAATCACTGGGTGGCGCCCAATGGCAAACGGTTCTATTATGGCAAGGCCTGCGATACAGAAACGTTCGCCGGCGTTTTGATGGATGAACAGCGGCTTGGAAAACTCTATCTGGATGCCGGCCTGCGCTGGGAAAAGACACATTGGAATCGATACGGCGCTTTCAGCATCAATGAAAGCACCAAAGGATTGACCAAAGTCACTCCGGTGGTGGATGAATGGCAGCGGCCGATGCTGATGGGGACGCTGGGCGCAGCGTATCATATCACCGAAACCGTATCTTTGCATGGGCATACGGCTTTCGGCCGGGTACAACCCCGCGCCGGCACGATGACCGCCGAACTGGTGGAACCGCTGGATGAAACGCAGATCAAAACAGACATCGGCGTGCAAAAAATTTCTCCCGAGCTGGGCAAGTTTTCCCTGATCTATTTTCTGACCCGCCAGGATAACGCCATTGCCTTGAGCGGCGCCACCAAAACCCTGAACGGTCGCGTAATGGAGCTGTATCTTAACCGCGATCAGTACCAGACCGGTCTGGAGAGCGAATGGCAGTCCGCATGGCTCTGGCATCAATTCCGTCCTTTTGTCAATGTCACCTATGTGGTGGCCAAAGAGAGTTCCAAGGGAACCATGATTCGCAACGAAGAATACCCGCAATGGATCGCGGCCGCCGGGCTTTTACGTCAAGGCCGCTTGCTGGAGGTCAATCTGCTGGGCAAATATCTTTCCGGCTTTACAGGAAGTCAATTTCTGCCCGCCGGCGTTCCGCCGCAGCCGTTGGGCGATTTCGTCAACGTCGATGTTATTTTGACCTGGAACGTGATGCCGCAAACGAGAACGCAGCTCTTTTTAGAACTGCGTAATCTGTTCGATAAAAAATACGCCACCTCCATCGGCTATCCGGATTTCGGCCGCCGTCTATATGCGGGCATCACCAAAACCTGGTGAGTCATGATCATGCTTTTATTCCAACACCTAGCCGCACGTTTGATCAGAGCGCTGCAACGCCCCGGGTGGCTGATTCTCATCCTTGGCTGTTTTTCCTTTACCCAGGCCTGCAATGTTCCGGTCTTTCGCTATGCGTTGGAAAAATGGCCTGCGGATCTCTATACGCTGGTGCTTTATCAAAAGGAGGGGGTAGAGTCAAGCGCCGCGGCCGAACAGTGGTTGCGTGAACATTTGTCCGCCGGCACGCCCATCAATGTCCACCTGCAGACCATGGCCGTAGATTCCGCTGCCGGGATGATGGCCGCAGCGGAGCCGATCACTGGTTTTCCCTGGCTGGAGGTATATTTCCCCCATCGGACCGCCGAAAGCCGCCCCATCTGGTCCGGTCGCGCCACAGCAGAACATTTTCACAGCGTTCTGCATTCGCCGTTGCGTTCACTGCTGGCAGAAAAATTACTGCAGGGCGACGCGCTGGTGTGGCTGTTGTTGCGCAGCGGAAAGGATTCTCTGGATTGCCAGGCCCGCAACCGGCTGCAGGCGGCGCTGGAACGAGCACAACGTGAATTGTCCATCCCGGACACCGGCGTCGACAGCCACGGCAATCCGATTCCGGTGCACGAGTTCAAACAACTGCCTGTCCGGTTCAGTTTTCTGGAGCTCGACCGACGGAGCGCCGACGAGGCGTTCCTGCGAAGCTGCCTGTTGCAGGTGGAGCCGGACCTGACCCTTTTGGACGAACCCATGGCCTTTCCGGTGCTGGGACAGGGCCGCGTGCTCTACGCTCTAGTGGGACCGGGCATCAATGAGAACAACATCCTCGAATCCTGCCGCTCGGCCATCGGCTGGTGTTCCTGCGAGGTCAAAGAGCTGAATCCCGGCCTGGATCTGTTGTTGGCCGCCGACTGGTCGCATCCAAGCATGGGACGCCTGGTCAATGATGCACCTTCGCCCATTGTCGGATTGTCCGCCTTTGTTCCCGATAGCGCCGAAACAGCGGCTGCGTCAAAGCCCTCGCCCGTTGAAACAGCGACGGCTGAGAAGAGTGAAGAGGTGGGAATATCGCCCTTAACGACGCCTGATTCCGCAGATCAGGCGCTTGTCCGTCCCTCTTCAGTTCCTGCGCTCTCACTGTATCGTAATTTGGCGATTCTGGCGATCGCAGCCCTCCTATTGCTGTTGATCGTTTCCATGCTTTTGATGAAGCGAAAGCGAGGGCCGTCCTGATGGGCATCGGTAGATTGGTGATCAAAGAGATACGGCATCGCAGGATTAATTTTTTTTCCGGCCTGGTATCGGTCATCCTGTCCATCGCTGTTTTGACCGGTGTCCTGTTCACACTGGTTATGCTGGATCAACAGACGGCGAGGGTTTTGGCGGAAAAAGAAAAGGAGACCGCCGCGCGCATGGAAGCGCTGCAGGATGATTACCGCAAGATCATGAAGCTGCTCGGTTTTAACCTGTTGATCGTTCCGCAGAAGCAAAGACTCGCCGACTATTTTGAAGGGGAGCAGATTACCGAATACATGCCCGCCTTCTATGCGGAGCGGCTGGCGAATGCCAAGCTGGTGACGATTCAGCATATTCTGCCCAGCTTGCAAGAAAAAATTCACTGGCCTGAAAAAAATCGAACGATCATTCTGATCGGCACACGCGGCGAAATCGCCGCCGCCGATGCGCGAATCCGTGAACCCATGCTGGTGGCGGTTCC
>JAKJDB010000190.1 GCA_022706175.1 Candidatus Zhuqueibacterota bacterium
ATGGCCGCCGGGTGGGTGTAATCGATAAAACCGCCGCGGCCTTTCCACCATTTCACCTGACGCCCGTTCGCTGCCAAGTAGCCGCTGTCTTGGGCCTGTTGATAAAATCCGCTGCTGTTGCGACAGCGGGTATCGCGATTGCAGCTGTTGACCATGCAGGTCATCCACAACACCACGCGATAGCCCCGTTGCTGCAGGCCATCGAGCCAGCCGGCCATATCGGGATAGCGGAGCGAATCCGGGGTGAAATCGTTATAGCGCGTGCTCCACGGACTGTCCAGCAGAATCGTGCGAACCGGAATATCGTGCGCGGCGTAACCTGCCAGCAGCGAATCGACATAGCCGGCCTGATTGTGATCGTCCTCCCACAGCCACGGCTCCAAAGCCCAGGCCGGCGTCAGCGGAGGCGCGGCCCGGTCCAAAAGACTGAACGGCAGACCCCAGACCGGATAAAGGATATAGATGCAGACGATCGCCGACAGGACGACGAGAGCCGATAAAAATATTCTGACGAACTTGACCAAGTCATGCTCCTGGCAGAACCAGCCGCTGTGCCGACACTCATCTCTGCGATCGGGCGGGCGTGCATTTGATGGTTTCAATGGCATGATGGCCCACAGGCATCATAACCGAATGATCCGTTACCGTCAAGGCCTCCCCCTCCTCTTCGATGATGTTGGTCCGCTTGGCGCTCGCCAACGGCAAGAACAACCGGACGGCGGTTCGGCTGTCCTGGCCCTCCATGTCCACACAGCGCAGGATGATTCGATCGTCGTCCTCGCACTTTTTGAGCGTGGTCAACACTACATTGGCTGAGGAGAGTTCGCAAAAGCTCTCCATCTCGGGCAGGGACGCATCCGCAGCCGCCGGAGCAGACAACACAGGGGTCAATCGATGGTTCGCCTGCACCGCCAGACGATATCCGTTGCTCCATCCCGGCGCATGGCTGAACAGGGAGAAATGGTAATGATGATCGCCTTCCTGAAGGTACCAGTTGCCGTTGGCATGACAACTTTTCCGTGAAGCCAGCAGCACCGGCTGCAAAACCGGACAGGCGTTTTGCGCGTCCGTGGGATCCACATAATCGCAGACGGCAACGCTGGAGCTCAGGGTGACGCCGAAACGGTCGTCACTGGCGCTGATGAAATTCTGCACTTCACGCGGATGAACGTCTTTGCAGGCTACGGAATAAGTCAATGAACCATAGGCATGTCCGGCTGCGCCGGCTAT
This sequence comes from Candidatus Zhuqueibacterota bacterium, assembly GCA_022706175.1. The sequence goes on from JAKJDB010000190.1 coordinate 1,231, forward strand.
CTCATCCTGGCCCACGGTGACCACCGCCATCGGCACCTCATAACTGACCTGGCCGCCGGTCATTTCCAAAGGCCAGGCCAGACGGAATTCTCGATAGGGCGTGCCGTCCCAATCGAGAAGAGACAGATCGCAATCGATCTGTTTACGATCGTTGAAAACGGTCAGCGTTTCAACAGCCGTGCAGCCGGACAGAGCGACGCGCAGGGTGAACTGCGTGCACACCGGGCCGTTGGCGCTTATTCGCCACACCGGCTGATGCCGGCTGGCCTGGTCGAATCCCTCCATGGTCGGCTGCTGCACATCGTTGAACTCGCCGGCGCCGTTGCCGACCGATTGCATGGTAAAGAGTTCAGCGCCCAGCAATCCGCCTTCGTGCAGGATCGCCTTCTGCAGCTGCTTGTCGAAAATCTGTCGAATGCCGCCCGGGCTCAGATAAATTTTATAAAACGGGTTCTCGTACACCTCTGTGTTTTCAGCCGTCCGCTTGACCACGGATTTGGTTGCCTCAGCCGAGGCCACATAATAGACGCGGTAGCCGACGCTGGGCACCTCTTTGGCGAAAAAGACGATCCTCTCTTCGTCCAGCGGTTGGCCCGGTTCTGCGGCCAGGACTTGATGAAGGACCGTCACGCCATTTTGGTCCACAATACGATACGGGCCCTGGCGCCGGATCGTACACCAGACCGGATCGCTTCGTTGCCATGAGAGCGCATTGAAAACCACGATCGGTTGTCCGAGCTTGCGGTTGAATCGGATGCGGCCGCTGATTTTGGCCGTTGCCGCTTGCAGCAACGTTTCACCCTCCCTGGCGGCGAAATCCAATTTACTGCGGAACAGCTGATCTGTGATCTGCCCCTGGTTGCCGCCCCAGCCGTGATCATCATAGATGGAGGCCGCCCAGGCTTTGTTCAACCGTTCTTCCGGATAGTCGTTGAAATGGCCGGCGAGCAGGCCTTCCACGGTGTGAAAGATCTCTGCCGCCGGCAGCAGCACGCCGGCGGCGCGTTTGCTGGAGATGGCGCGATGGTGAGACGGTCCATGGATATAAAGCCATACGTTCGGCCGTTCCCCGCACAGAGTGTGCAGCTGCGCCGTGTCCACGTCGATGGCTTTAAAAAATTGTTCCGCCGTGCCATAGATCATCCGTGGCTCGAAAGAGCCGCTGTCGCCGGATTCCGCCAAGTCGTTCCAAACATCGATCAATTCAGTGAACGGACGCGGGCCGGTGGCATCGTTGGAATAGATCATCGCCAGAACAGGCGGCAGTTTTCTCTCGCGGTAATGCGCTTCCCATCCGGTCAATTCCTCGCGAAGGCCCATCACCGCCTGCATGGCCGGACGGTCGAGAATGGCCATGGGATTTCCATAATGGCCTGGAGAAAAAACGAGCACGCTGCTGCCGTCCGGACTGCTCCAGCGGAACACGCCCTTTTCATGTCTGCTGATGAACAGATAGGGAATGCCGGCCTTGTGCAGGATCTGCTGCATTTGCAGCGAGCGCGCCGGCACGTCGGGATTCCAAGCCACGCGGGCATCGCACCCCGGCATGGTTTTCTTTATCCACTTGCGGCCCAGGTACACCTCACGGACCAGTTGCTCTCCCGAGAGCAGCGACTCATACGGCTGATTGTAGGTGGCGCCCCATTCAAAGCGTCCCGACTCGGTCAGCTGCTGCACCTCCTCCCTGCGCTCCGGATGGCGCTGCAGATATTCCATCAGGTTCATCATGCTTTCCATGCCGTAGCGAAACTCGCTGTTCTGGCGCATCAGGGTCAGTGCCGGTGTGATGACCTGCTCGTCGCGCTGTTCCATGCACTGGTCCGGGCTGTCCATCCAGGCGATATCCTGGTGGCTGGAACAGAGGAGCTGCACCTGGCCGCCGCTAAAATAGTTGCGTTCATTCATACGGACCTCCAGGTATTTTTTCCTGATTTGGTCGATGGACGCCTTGGCCGATAAAGTCTCCGGCTCAAGTCCACGTTTGCGGCACGCCCGATCATACGCATTGATATAATTCGCGACCAATCTGCGCGCTTCATCGCCCTCGGGGAACTGCCAGATCTTGTCTTCGATCTCCAGCGCCATCTCCATTCGCAACGAGGCCTCGCTGAAATCGCGCTCCAGCAGCGGCCACAACGCATCAGGGTGATCGCGCAACAGAGAGAAATAAAACTCGAAATCGCCGTTGTGATTGGAGATTTTCAACAATAGATGATGGACGCCGCGGTTCAGAGCCAGCGATAAAATCTCCTGGTTCGGCCGGCACGAACGGTGTTTATCGTTTCGCACCAGCAGGCCGCCGTTCAGCCAAACAGCGATGCCGTCGTCACTGCCCAGAAAAATCTGGAACGAGGTATCGTTTTGCACCGTGATCGTGCGATAGACGAATTGGACGGCGTTCGGCATCGGCGTCAGCACCGCGGTCATCCCATCACGCCATTCGGGATGTCTGGTCCAAGCAGGCCCTGATCCGGCCGACGAAGATAAAGGGATCTTTGCCGTTGGATCAAATTCTTTAACGAATGGGGAATCGGCCGGCAACGGACCGCTGCTGTACCAATCGGACAGCCGCAGAGTGGGCGAGGAGGTGACCTTTTGCCTGAGCAACCGTAAGGACTGCCGGCTGGCCAGCATGCTCTCCCACCAGGTCTTTTTCCTGACGTAAACATCGGAGGAGGGGGCGGATAAAGTCAGACCGGCCAGAAGAAGGATCAGGGACATCCGGCACAGGCCGCCGACCATCCATTTCAGTGATTCTACCACACAACACTCCTTTTCACGAATCAACCAGCCCACTGCGCACGACCAACAAGGACATGGGGCCGGACTCAAGGACGTTGCCTGAGCCGTTCTGCCGGAACGATCTGTTTGGGAACTCCTGGTCCGGCGTATCTGACCTGCAGCGATTGCTCGCCGTGATCTTCAAAATAATGCACGGTGATGGGATGCCATCCGGCGGCCAGTCCGATGAGACCGGCTTTTTCATCCGCGCCATGGGAGCCGTCGTTATCCACCACCTTCACATCGCCGATCCAAAGCGCGGATCCGTCGTCCGAGCGGGTATAAAAAGTGTAAAAGCCGTCGGCCGGTATGTTGATCATGGCGGTAAAGAGAACGGCGAAATGATCCTCGCGAACCTGATCCGGCAGGCTGAAATCGGCCAAGACCGCGGTGCGCATGGGGCTCAGCTGCGAAAAATTCGGCAGCCATTTCCACACGCCTTCGTAATAACTGCAACAGACGCCCGCATCCCCGTCGTACGCTGCAGCAGCCGGCCGCAGCGTCGACTGGAAAAACCGTTTCGAGGCGACCGGCCCGGCGTTGTTCCACGGATCGAACGCACACGCCTTGACCAGAGTGGTGCGGTCAACGAAGAACGGGGCCTGGTAAAGCGCTGAGGTTGCCCCGGGTTCCGAACCATCCAGCGTATAGCGCACCTCTTTCTGCGACGGAGCGGCGTTCAGGGAGATGAGCAGCTTGTCGACAAAGCAGAGGGCGTTCTCCGCAGAGACGATGGCGACCTGGTTGTCCGGGAACCGGTCGAACAAGGGCGACAGAGCGCGCGTGCCTCCGTTTTCTTCCCGGCTGCAGGTGACGGCGAAAACGACCACCTCTTCCTGTTTCGGCAGGGTGATGGAGCGGACACCATCAGGCAGGGGGAAATCATATCTGAACAGGTAACAGAATTTGTACGGCACATCGCCGTTGGGCGTATGCGCATGCGTGCCCACCCAGGCGATCCGGTCGTTCTTGATGAATCCCGGCGTGAGCGAAAAAGTCTCCACCTCAACGCCGTTGAGCCGGCCGATCTCAGACACGCTGCCATCGACCAGCCGGCTGTCCCATTGGCCGATGTTTCCACGAGAGCTCTGCACCTTCCATGGATGCGACTGCCCACCGACCAGCAGAGTGCATGAGACATCCTCCTTTCGGCCGGCGGCAAGCAGATGCACTCGGTTATAGTCTCCGGAGGGCAGCGTCAACGTCTGTCCTTGACACGCCAGCGCATTCAGAGAACCGGGGGCAGTGGAGCCCATTCGAAAAACCACCTCCTCGGCATGCACTGTGTCAGAGATCAGCTCGCTCGGAAAGCTGCCGCCGTGGCCGTCCAGATCGCCGTCGCTGCGGTCTTCGTTGGAGGAAAAGGCGTCCAGGTTGTAGGATAAAACCAGGGGCCGGCAAAGAGCGGGTTTGACCTTCTGAGGAGGAGCGGCAAGGCGGACAGCGATGGTCCTGAGCTGGTACGGCGCGAACTTGAGATGCAGCGCGCCCTGCTGCACATTCAATGGAGCGACAAAGGCCTCGCTGCCGTTCAGCTCACGAGCGGACTGAACCGGGGCAAAAAATTTCAGCACCGCCTGCTCTACGGGCCGGCCGCTGCTCTCACACAGACGCACGACCATTTCGTCGCTTGCCTCTGCCTGCTTGATCGCTTGAATGAGGATTTGGTCAGAGTTAAGGGAGGCGAAGGAAAGTTCATTCGCGCAACCGCTGTGACGACCGGCTAAGAAAGCGGTCAAAGGTTGATTCAAGCGGCCGGCTTGCTGCACCACCCCGCTCTGCTGCCAGGAACCGGCATGCCCCATCAGGCCGTAGGTCATGCGATGAAATCCCAGATCCTGAGCGGATTGGTCCTGGAATCCACTGGCGGTGGTGGGAGTGTGCACAAGGGTCAGACGCAGCGTGTGAT
>JAKJDB010000191.1 GCA_022706175.1 Candidatus Zhuqueibacterota bacterium
AACGCGAAGTCGCTTACCTGATCGACGGCGTACCGGTGAGCAGTGCTTACGCGCAATCAGGCGGCATGAATGTTTCGGTGGAAAATTCCATGATCAAAGAGCTGCAGGTCATCAGCGGCACTTTTAACGCCGAATACGGTTCTGCGCAGTCCGGCGTCGTCAATATCGTTACCAAGGATCCTGAGGATAAATTGCACGGCACCGTACAAGTATACTCCGGCGATTATGCCAGCGGCAACACCGACGTATTTATTGGTGTAAACCGGTTCAGCCCGATGGCTGAGGGCGACGTGCAAGCCACCTTGAACGGACCTATTTTTAAAAACAAGCTTCGCTTTTTAGCCACGGCCCGCTACAATAACAATGAAAGTTTGTATTGGTACGAACGCCGGTTTCGTCCGGTGGACGGCTGGATCATCAACGCCTACAAGCGGTGGTACAATGAACATTACGCGTCCGAAATCGCACAAACCGGTGAAATCCACATTCCGGATTCTTTGCGCACCGGCGACGGCAGTATGGGACCGTTGACTAAGAGCTATGGACTCACCGGCAGCGGCAAGCTGATCTATACACCATCTGCAAATTTTTCAATAAGTTACTCGCTTTTCGCCTCTGCATCAAAAAGCAATGGAGGTTCTCTCAGCCGGCGCTACGCGCCCGATGAAACAGCCAGCTATTGGGGTCGATCGGATAACCATATCATCAATCTGCGACACATGCTGCATCCGAATTTGTTCTATAATTTGAATTTTTCTTATCAGCATAATCACAGTTGGGGGTATTATCAGAAAGATAACAAGGTCGCCAATTACCCCGGCGACACGGGCATACAGCCCATCACCACCACTTCCAACGGTTTTTCGCTCGGCGCCACCGACGGCGGCACCTACAGCAAGGACGGTAAAAATTACACCAAAATCTATACGGCCAACGGCAATCTCAACTGGCAGGTGGATCGTCATAATTTTCTCAAGATGGGCTTTGAGGTCAAACAGCATGAATATAACACCTATTCCTATTCGTTGGTTGAAACCGAGGAATGGCAAAAATATAAATACACCACCGCTATACGCGGTGCCGACCTGAATTGGAACGACTATCTGGCGCGAATGATCGACTATTGGAAGAACTGGGATCAGACCTACGCTACGACCAAATGGCGATTCCCTCGGGCCGATGAGGTCACCCGCTATCGCGATTATACCATCCGTCCTCTGGAAGCCGCTGTCTATGTGCAGGACAAGGTGGAGATGGGCGAAATCGTTCTGAACGCCGGCCTGCGTCTGGATCTGTTCAAACCCAATGAGAAATTCATCATCAACGAGCGCATTGAATCCTATTTGTTGGGCAGCGATAGTAATTTAAAAGAAGCCGGACTGCAATATCAGCTTTCGCCGCGGCTCGGTTTTTCCTTTCCGATTTCGGATCAGGGCGCCTTTCACGTCGCTTACGGTCATTTTTTTCAGATGCCCAGCTTTTCGACCATGTACAGCGAGCCGCTGCGCGTGTTGACCTCATTGCAGTTGCAGGATCAACTGCTCGGCAATTGCACCCTGAAACCCGAACGCACCATCGCCTATGAGGTCGGGCTGCAGCAGGGTCTAAGCGCCGATGTCGCGGCTGATCTCACGCTTTTCTATAAAGACTTTCGCAACCAACTGGGCATCGAATACCTCACCACCGTTGACGCCATCGGTTATTCCAGATACGTGAATCGTGATTACGGCAATGTCAAGGGTTTTACTCTGGCCCTGGAGAAAAAACGCACCGGCATTTTTTCCGGCGGCATCGATTATACTTTTCAATACGCCGAGGGCAGCGCTTCGGATCCCACGTTTATTCGCCTGGTGCAGGTCTCCTCCCGGCTGGGCGGCGATCCGGTGCAATTCGTCGAACGGCAGATCGTCCCGTTGGATTGGGATCAGCGCCACACAGTGAACTTGACCGCCATTTTATCCGTGCCGAGCAATTGGAGCGCCAGCGTCATCGCCACGCTCGGCAGCGGCCTGCCCTATACGCCGACCTCGGTCGGAGAGGCGCTCTTCCCGGATATCGAATTCAATAACGCGGCGCGCAAGCCCATGTTTTGGAATGTCGATCTCAAAGCGAAAAAACAATTCAAGGTTGGCGGCTACACCCTCGGCCTCTTCTGCAACGTCGACAATCTCTTTGACCATCTCAATCAGCGATATGTATATGCCACCAGCGGTTTGGCCACTGTCAACGCCATGCTGCCGGAACTGCGTGAAATCCGCGACGTCAAGTTGGCGCAGGAAGGCATTTTCACACCGCATGAAATCGACAATAAACCTCAGTACTACTCTGCGCCGCGACATGTTCAGGTGGGTCTGGAACTGCTGTTCTAGCAAGATGGATTTTTCAGGAGAAAAAGAATGATGCAAAACATATCTCTTGTTCTCTTGCTGTGCACCAGCCTGACCGTATGGGCGGAACAAGATAAGGAAAAGTCAACTCTGCGCGGCGCGCAACCGATGAGTTATTTGAACAGCCGGGGGTATTCCCCTGCTTTTTTGCAAAAAGCGTCGGCGGCGCAAGGGTGGGCCAGGTATATCCGCTATTGCAAACACGACGGCAACCTGGTGGTGACGGGAATGGTCAATCAGGGTCAAATGGCAGCCGGATACACCTCCGGCGGCGGGATAACCGGCATGAGATGGCCCAAGGGAGCTAACGAGCGCAGCTATGGCTATGTCTTCGTCTACTATGTGGCCGGCGAAGTACAAAATATCCGCGGCAATACCATTCATATCGTATCCGATCGTTTCAATCGCAACTCGGCCGAAACCTCTCCGGATGCAACCCACACCTATTTTTTTGAACCCTTGCCGCGCTATTACAATAATCATCATCCCCATTCAGTGGATTGGGACATGGGCGGTATATCCGAGGATGTAGGCGAAGACGGCGTTCCCAACACCCATGACTCTGGTGAAGGGGACGGCAAACTGCAGTCCATCGAAGATTTCAACTCCAACGGCGTTCTCGATGTCAGCATGCTGAACGAGGTGGAGTGGTTTGCCATGAGTCATCGCAAAGAAACCTGGCCCGCTGATTGGCCGCCGCAGACCTACGCGGGAGACTGGCGTGTGCCGGGCGTGAATGATTTTGATCCGGGTCCCTGCGCCGGCAAATGGAACGGCGAATACGGCTATTATATTCGTGCGGACCAGGAATCCTATTATACCATGGACGACCATGAAAACGACGAGTTTGAATACTATCCTGAAAATTTGCCGGGCACGGATCAGCCTGATACTCGGCCCTGGCCGGACGGCCGGCGTGGCCTGGGCGTGACCGTCAAAGTGCGCAATTATCAATGGAATGCCAGGCTGGCAGAGGATATCCTGCTCTCGCTCTATGACGTAACCAACTACGGCAAACGGATTGACAAGTCGGTTATCGGAATGTATTGCGATATCGACATCGGCGGCCACGGCGCAGATCTGGCTGATTTTGACGAGATCGACGATATCACCTATGTGTGGGACAGCCGGGAGACCTGGCGCGTAGAAGGCAAGGCGCCGACCGGCTACTTTGGCTATGCGTTCTTGGAAAGTCCGGGTTTGCCGAACGACGGCAAAGATAACGACGGCGACGGCATCGTCGATGAAAGTCAGTACGATAAAATCGACAACGATCATGACTGGGCTCCCTGGCAAGATGTCAACGCTAGCGGTGTATGGGACACCGAGGATGTGAATTACAACAGTACGTTGGATGAGGGCGAAGATCTGGACGGTGACGGCATTTTAGACTACGAACCGGTCCATAGCGATGTCGGTTCAGACGGCATCGGCCCGGATCAGGACGATTGGCCCGGACCAGACTCCAACGGTACAGAGTGCAACGGTAAACCGGACTGGGGAGAACCCCTCTTTGATTATACCGATAACGATGAGTCCGATCAGGTCGGTTTGACCTCGTTTTACCTGAAATCGGTGGACAACCGCATGTCCAATGATGAAGATTTCTGGAGCATCGAATTGACGCCCGGCACCTTTGCCATTCAACCGGGTTACGAAGGCGATGCCGCCTTTACCTATGGCTGCGGCTATGTGCCGCTGGAGCCCGGCAAAGAGGGCACCCAACGATACGCCATCGCCTGTCTGTTCGGCAATGATCTCGACGACATCATGCGCAACAAACGAACCATGCAGAAAATCTACGATGCGGATTATAATTTCACCAAACCGCCGCGCAAACCGGATGTGGCGGTGAACGCCGGCGACGGTCGAGTGGTTTTAACCTGGGATAATCGTGCGGAAACATCCAAGGATCCTATTTACGGCGTCGATTTCGAAGGGTACAAGATTTACAAAAGCACAGACCCCAACTTTGCCGATATTAAAACCATCAGTGATGCCTACAACAATCCCCTGCTATATGCGCCGGTCGCCCAGTTCGATTTGGCTGACGGTTTAATCGGTCCACATCCGATCACCTTGGGACGGGAGGGAGGAGCGGAAAGCGATCTGGGGGTGGCCATGAACATGGGCTCTGACAGCGGCCTGAAACATTTTTGGGTCGATACTACCGTCACCAACGGCCGCACCTATTATTATGCCGTGGTTTCCTATGATCGGGGCTATGATCAGGATTTTTTCTCACGCGGTTTGAGTGATAAAGCGAATTTGCTTTCCATCTCGCCGACGGAATGCTCCTTCACCATCCAGACCGATGAAATCGGCCGGACCATTTCTTTTGATCAAAACTGCGTCAAGGCCATTCCCCAGGAGAGTTCTGCCGGGTATCTGGATCCCAAACCCGAGGCCGGCATCGAGCATGTTTCCGGCGCCGCTACCGGTGTGGTGGATCTGCAGGTCGTTGTTCCCTCCGCCGTACAAAACGGTCACCGGTATCAACTTTCTTTTAGCGACGACAGTTCCATGGCTGCCATGAACGGCGCTGGCGAATCCATCTACACCGGCGTAACGAGGGGCATGTCCTTCATCAATCTGACCACCGGCGCCACCCTGCTGCCGCCTGATAATCCATTTTCCGCAGGGGCTCTCGGCGATCAGATTTTTGACGGCTTTGTCCTCACCTTCAAGAACGCGGAGGAGGTCGTCCTGCGGGACGCCGTTTGGAAAAACAGCACGACCAACCTGCAGGCCTCCATGAACAGCATCGGCGGCAAGGCCGTGGCCCGCGATTACGAAGTGCGCATTCTGGATATCGGCGCCGATACGTCTCTGAGCACCAATGCGATAACCAATTTTCAGGTTTGGGATGTGACCGATCCAAATCACTCCTTTAAAACCCGCTACCGCTTGACCACCAATCGTACAGAGCCGGAATCGTTAAAATCGAAACTGAGTGCGGGCGACGATTTTTGGATTTACATCAAAAGATCCGTTTCCAGTTCCGGGCAGGTCACTTTTACACAACGGGCCTGGCATGTCTTTGTCGTCATGCCCGCTGATGCGGCGGAGGACGCCGTACAAATTGTTCCACAAAAGGGCTCCGTACTGCGTCTTACGACCACAAAGCCCTTTGACCGAAACGATGTGTATGAATTCAGCATGACCGGCAACACCGTCACCCCGCAATCGGTTAAAGACGAAATGGATGACATCTGCGTGGTGCCCAATCCTTATATCGCCGCCAGCACGCTGGAACGGAAAATTATCAATACAGACTTTGGCCGGGGAGATCGGCGCATCGATTTCGTCAATCTGCCGGCCACCTGCACGATCAGCATTTTCACCGTTGCCGGTCGTCTGGTGCGCACGATCCATCATTCCACCGATATTGATAAGGGACGCGAGATCTGGGATTTGCGCACCAAAGACGGACTCGAGATCGCTTCCGGATACTATTTCTATTATGTCGATGCGCCGGGGATCGGCGGCAAAAAAGGTAAATTGGCAGTCATCAAATGAACCCG
>JAKJDB010000192.1 GCA_022706175.1 Candidatus Zhuqueibacterota bacterium
GCCCCGTTTCGTAAATTCGGTGTGCAGCAGTTGGTGCGCCTTGTGACCGTTGGGCTCGCCGAGAAACTCTTTGTACAATTTAATGATCGACTCGTTGTGATGTGAAGCCCGTTTGGGCAGAGAGCGATCGATGGCATACAGCGACTCGATGCGTTTGCGCACTTTGTCCGGATCCGAGGGAATCGGCTGACCGCCGCCGTTGATGCAGCCGTTGGGGCAGGCCATCACCTCGATGAAATGATAGGGCGAGTTGCCGTTGCGGATGCCTTCGAGAAATTTATCGACGTTTTTCAGACCGCTGACCGCAGCCACACGAAGGGCCAGGCCGTTGATGGTCACCGTGGCCTCCCGCACGCCGGCCAGACCGCGCACGGAGCTGAACTCGATCTGATCCATGTCCTTGCCGGTGAGGTAATAATGGGCTGAACGCAACGCCGCTTCCAGCACGCCGCCCGAGGTGCCAAAGATGGCGGCCGCGCCGGTGGATTCACCCATGGGATCATCGAAATTTTCTTCAGTCAATTTGGCAAAGTCGATGCCTGCGGCTTTGATCATGCGCGCCAGCTCCCGGGTGGTGAGCACCGCGTCCACATCCTGGTACTCGTCGGCCAGCTCCGGCCGCTGCGACTCGAATTTTTTGGCGATGCAGGGCATGATCGATACGACGAACACATCCTTGGGATCGATGCCGACTTTTTGAGCATAATAGCTCTTGATCATGGCGCCCTCCATCTCCTGCGGCGACTTGCAGGTGGAGACATGGGGCAGCAGGTCAGGATAAAAATGCTCGACGTATTTCACCCACCCCGGGCTGCAGGAGGAGAGCAACGGCAACACGCCTTTCGTGTTCACCCGGTGCAGCAGTTCATGCGCCTCTTCAATGATGGTCAAATCTGCGCCGAAATTGGTATCAAACACCCGATCTACGCCGAGACGGCGCAGCGCGGCCGTGATCTTGCCGGTGACGATGCTGCCGGGCTCCATGCCGAACTCTTCGCCCAACGCCACACGCACCGCCGGCGCGATCTGAGCCACCACGTGCTTTTTGGGATTGTTGATCGCCTCCCACACTCCCTTTTGACTGCCCTTTTCACGCAGTGCGCCAACGGGGCAGACCACCACACACTGGCCGCAGAACACGCAGGCGATGGTGTTGAGGCTGCCGTCCATGGCCGGCGCCACGGTGGATTGAAATCCGCGACGCACGAAATCGATGGCGCCTACGTTCTGCACCTCATGGCAGACGCGCACGCAGCGGCCGCAGAGGATGCATTTTTCCGGATCGCGCTCGATGGAGGGGCTGGCCAGGTCGATTTTGGCTCTGCGCCGTTCGCCCTGATAACGGTGATCGCGCACCTCGTACTGTTCCGAAAGTTTCTGCAACTCGCAGTTGCCGTTGCGCACGCACACCAGACAATCCTGCGGGTGATTGGCGATCAGCAACTCGACGATGGTCTTGCGCGCCCGCCGTACCTGCGGCGAGTTGGTCTGAATCTTCATCCCTTCGGCCACCGGAAAAGCGCAAGAAGGAACCAGACTGCGCTGTCCCTCCACTTCCACCACGCAGATGCGGCAGGAACCGGTGGGAGTAAGGTTTTTCAAATAGCACAGCGTGGGGATGTGCACGCCTTCGCGTTGCGCCACGGTGAGAATGGTCTCGCCCGGGTTGGCCCAAACCTCTTTGTTGTTTATTGTAATCGTCATACTTTCCTCATTGGCGTTCTAACGTTCACTCTAGCTTGTGATTATCGCGCCTGCGCACCGCCCCGTAGGCCGGAGCGGAACACAGACGCCTGGAGTCCTGTCGGCCGGTTCACGGCGCCAGGCTATTCGACAAAGATGGCGTTGAATTTACAGTTGGCGCGACATTGATCGCAGCGGATGCACTTTTCTTCGATGATATAGTGCGCTTTTTTCTTCTCACCCACAATGGCGTTCTCCGGGCACTTTTTCGCGCACACCGTACAGCCGGTGCAGGCCTCGGTGTCTATGCGATAGGTCAACAGCTCGCGGCAATGGCCGGCCGGACAGCGCCGGTCGTAGAGGTGCGCTTCGTACTCGTCGCGGAAATAGCGCAACGTGCTCAGCACCGGATTTGCCGCGGTCTGACCCAGCCCGCACAGCGAAGTGTTCTTGATCACATCGGCCAGGCGCTCCAAATAGACCATGCCCTGGAAGCGCAGCAACGCCTCGTCCGGCGACTTTTCGCTGCGGTAGCTCTGCGTCAACCGCTCGAGGATCTCCAGAAGCCGTTTGGTGCCCTCGCGGCAGGGAATGCACTTACCGCAGGATTCGGATTGAATAAAGGTCATGAAAAATTTGGCCACATCCACCATGCAGGTGGACTCGTCCATGACCACCAGTCCGCCGGACCCCATCATGGCGCCGATGGACTTGAGCGACTCATAGTCCACTGGAGTGTCGAGAACCGAATCAGGCAGAGCGCCGCCCGAGGGGCCGCCGATCTGCACCGCTTTGAACTGCTTGTTGTCCGGACACCCGCCGCCGATGTCGTAAATCACCTCGCGCAGCGGCGTGCCCATGGGCACCTCCACCAGTCCGGTGTTGACGATCTTGCCGGACAGGGCGAAAATCTTCGTGCCCTTGGAACCGGCGGTGCCGATGGCGCTGAAGGCATCGGCGCCGTATTTGAAAATGGTCGGCACATTGGCAAAGGTCTCCACATTGTTGATCACCGTCGGTTTGCCGAACAAGCCCTCGTCCGACGGATAAGGCGGACGAGGACGGGGCATGCCGCGCTTGCCCTCGATGGAGTGGATCAACGCGGTCTCTTCACCGCAGACAAAAGCGCCGGCGCCTTTTTTGATCTTGAGCTCAAAATCAAAGCCGCTGCCGAGGATGTTTTTTCCCAACAGGCCATAGCGCGTGGCGTCGTCGATGGTCTTGAGCAACCGCTTGATGGCCAACGGGTATTCCGCGCGACAGTAAATATACCCATGCGACGCGCCGATGGCGTAGGCGGCGATGACCATACCCTCGATGATGCGGTGGGGATCGCCCTCCAGGACCGCGCGATCCATGAACGCGCCCGGATCGCCCTCATCCGCGTTGCAGATCAAATATTTTTCATCGCCCTTGCTCCTGGCCGCCAGTTCCCACTTTTTGCCCGTGGGAAAACCGCCGCCGCCACGGCCGCGCAACCCGGCCTTGAGCATATTCTGAATCACCTCCTGCGGTTTCATGGTGTTGAGCACCTGGCTCAACCCCCGATAGCCGCCGCGGGCCAGATACTGATCGATGCTTTCAGGATCGATGACGCCGCAGTTTTCCAGCACCAGCTTTTTCTGCTTGGCGAAAAACGGAACCTGCTGCATCGACGGCACATCCTTCCAGCCGTTGTGCGGCCCATCGGTGTACACGCCGAGCACTTTATCCGGCAGCAGATTTTTCTGCACCACGGTCTCGTCGATGATCCTCTCCACATCCTCCGGTTTGACCTCCGCATAGCTGATGCGGCCCGAACCCGGCAGCTTGACGTCGACGATGACTTCACGGGAGCAGTAACCGACGCAACCGGTGGCCACCAGTTTGGCATTGATGTTCTTTTTCTTCAGCTCAGCCGCCAGCGCGTCAAATACCTTTTGCGCGCCGTTGGCTAGACCGCAGGTGCCCATGCCGACCAGAATGACCGGTTGACGGTGCTCCTCCAGCAACAACTCTTTTTTGAAAGCATCCAATCGCTTTTTGCTCTCCGCCGACTGGTTGCACTGAGGAGCGGTTTGGACGCAGGTCACGAAATATTTGCACGGGGTTTCCTGAGTGTGCCAGCAATTGGTAAATAATGGGGTATAGGAATTCATAAGCTCCTCATTCACTTTTTTCCGCCCGGCGAGAGGCGATTAACTTTTGCACTTCTTTGACCGTCAGGCCGCCGAAGAATTCTTCGTTGATCGAAATGACCGGCGCAATGCTGCAGGCGCCCATGCAGGCCACCGTCTCGATGGTGAATTGCCCGTCCCGGGTGGTACCGCCCGCCTTAACCCCCAGCTCGGTCTCCAGCGTGGTGAGAATATCCAAAGACCCTTTGACATGACACGCCGTGCCGCGGCATACGCGGATCACATTCTTGCCCAGCGGCGTGAGGCGGAATTGATTGTAAAACGTGGCAACGCCAAAAACCCTGCTGACCGGCAGGTGCGTATGTCTGGCAATATTATGCAGCTCCTCCTCGGGCACATAACCGTACACTTCCTGCACATCCTGCAGAATAGGAATCAAAACCGATGGATCGTTCCCAGGATACTTGCTGTACACATCGCTCGCTTGCATTGTTTCCTCGCTATTTATTCATTGATTGATGATTGTGCTGAAAAAAACAGATCAAGACGCCTTGACCGAAGGATGACCCAGAACGCCGAGCGCGGCGGCAATCGCCAGCAACAGCTCCTGATCACCGAAAGAATCGACATGGTAATAATAGACCCGCTCGTTGCGCACCTGCGCCTCCAGATGACGAGAGTTCTCATCCGTGCGCACGATGATGCGCGCCTGTGGATCACACCCCTTCAGCAGCTGGATCGTGCTGTCGATGCGCATCCCCGGTGTCTGCGCATCGAGAAGAATCAGGTCAAAATGCTGCTCCTGAGCCTTTTGCACAGCCATCCACGGATCGCAAAAGCGAACTGTCTCCACCTTTTTATCCTGTAAAAAACGATTGAGGGCGTCCGGCAGCTCATGGTGCGGATTGTTTATGATCAAACAGTTCATTTTTTTTTCTTTATCTTATGGTATTTTCCAAATCTCAACGATCAAAGACCATGCCAGATTTACTGTTTTGCATAAAAACACAACGTTTTGTAAATAAATGAGTTAAAAAATAGAGGCAATCGTGTGGGGAAATTATTATTGCAATATTGAGAGAACTGAGTGTGGAATTATGCCACAGTATGATATATACGCAGGAAAATTTAGGTGTTAAGGCTGTTTGAGGTCGTATTTTTTGATCTTTTGATATAACGTTTTGCGGTCCAATCCCAGTATCCGGGCGGCCTGGCTGATGTTTCCATTTTGAGCAAAAAGGACTTTTGCGATATAGCGCTTTTCCATCTCCTCCAATGAAACCAGTTCTTGCTGCACGATCGGCCCGGCCATGTGTCCCGGTTGCTGCAGGTGCAGAGGCAGACTGTGCAACTCGATCCGGTCCGAGTCCTCCACCACAGCCGCTCGTTCAAGCACATTTCCAATTCCCTGATGTTGCCGGGCCAATGATAGTGGATGAGCGCCTGTTCAGCCTCAGACGATAGACTGAGCAATGGTGTTTTGCGGCGACGTAAATTATACTTTTGCAAAAAGGCCTTGATCAGCAGAGGCAGATCCTCTTTGCGCTCCCGCAGCGCTGGAAGGTGAATGGGGATGACGCTGAGGCGGTAAAACAGATCCTCGCGAAAGCTCCCCTGGCTTACGGCGGTCTGCAAGTCCAGATTAGTGGCAGCGATCAGCCGGACATCGATTTTGATGCTCTGCGAAGAACCCACGCGGCGGATCTCTTTTTCCTGAATGGCGCGCAGGATTTTAGCCTGAACATTGAGCGAAATATTGCCGATCTCGTCAAAGAAAAAGGTGCCGCCTTCGGCCAATTCAAACGCGCCGTGTTTGGTGGCCGTGGCGCCGGTGAAGGAGCCTTTGATGTGGCCGAACAGCTCGCTTTCAAACAGCGATTCCACCAGCGAACCGCAATCCATGGCGATAAAAGGAAAGGCCGCTCGATGGCTGAAAGCGTGAATGGCCCGTGCGATCAGCTCCTTGCCGGTCCCGCTCTCCCCCTGCACCAGCACCGTGGAATCGGTGGAAGCCACTTTGGTCACCAAGCCGAAGACCTTTTGCATGGCCGGGCTTTTACCGATGATGCGCACCGGTTTGCCGTTGAATTCAAAAGCGAGTTC
>JAKJDB010000193.1 GCA_022706175.1 Candidatus Zhuqueibacterota bacterium
CCGGCGTGGATTCCTCGTCCGAACAGTGGGGCACCATGGCGCTGGCCAGCGATACGGAAGGCCTCTGTACCCATCGCACGGACTGGAAGAGACAGGACTGGGGCACCAGCCTGCTGGATTTCTGGAGCGACTTGAGCGACGACGGCGAGTTGGAGGCAAGACCTGCCACCGGCGAGGACAAACCCATGGCCTCGCTGGCGATCAAGACCAGCCTGGCGGCCGGGGAAACACGCACCCTGCAATTTTTTATCGCCTGGCATTTTCCCAATCGCCTGGCCTGGTCTGAAACCGTCGTCGGCAATCATTACACCACTCTGTATCACGATGCCTGGGAAGTATTGGGCAAAAATATCCGCCTGCTGCCGGCGTATGAAAAGGACACCATCGATTTTGTCTCTGCGGTGCTAAACTGCGATTATCCGGAGGTGATCAAAGAGGCGGCGTTGTTCAACCTCTCCACTCTGCGCACGCAGACCTGCTTTCGCACCCGCGACGGCCGCTATTATGCCTGGGAAGGATGCGGCGACCGGGAGGGCTGCTGTTTCGGCACCTGCACGCATGTGTGGAATTACGAACAGGCCACAGCCTTTCTATTCGGCCATATCGCTGAATCGTTCCGGCGCACCGAATTCGCTGGAGAGACCGACGCCGGCGGCCTGATGAGTTTCCGCGTCCATCTGCCGTTGGAAAAAGCGCGTTGGGGCAAAGCAGCGGCCGACGGACAGATGGGCTGCATTGTTAAAATGTACCGGGATTGGCAACTCTCCGGCGACACCGCCCTGCTCAGGACCCTGTGGCCCAATGTCAAACGCAGCCTGCAGTTCTGCTGGATCAAGGGCGGCTGGGACGCGGACAAAGACGGGGTCATGGAAGGCTGCCAGCACAACACCATGGATGTGGAGTACTATGGTCCCAATCCGCAGATGCAGATCTGGTATCTGGCCGCTCTGGCCAGCGCGGAAAAGATGGCCGATTTTATGAACGACACAGCGTTCAGCAAGGATTGCCGTAAGCTGCTCGAAGCAGGCAGCCGCTGGACCGACGCCCATCTGTTCAATGGCCGTTACTATATACACAAGATCGTCCCTCCCATGGACAGCTCCCGCGTGGCGCCCAGCCTGCGCGTGGGCATGGGCGCCAAGGATTTGACCCATCCGGACTACCAACTGGGCAACGGTTGTCTGGTGGATCAGCTGGTGGGACAGTTCATGGCCCATGTCTGCGGTCTCGGCTACCTGGTAAAAAAAGAACACGTGCAAACCACGTTGCAGAGCATTATGGCTTACAATTACCGGCCCTCGCTCTCCGATCACTTTAATTGCCTGCGCACCTTTGCACTGGGCGACGAGGCAGCCTTGGTCATGGCCGGCTATCCGGATGAACAGCCGGAAAATCCCTTTCCCTATTTCACCGAGGTGATGACCGGGTTCGAGTATACCGCTGCCATCGGCATGCTCTATGAGAACCAGATCGAGGACGGATTGGCCTGTATGCGGAATATCCGCAACCGCTACGACGGGGCAAAACGCAATCCCTTTGATGAAGCCGAATGCGGCCATCACTACGGTCGAGCCATGATCAGCTGGGCGGCCCTGCCGGCCTGGAGCGGATTTCACTATTCTGCGGTGGAAAAGACCCTCACGCTTAAAGCGATGGACGGCCGCACCTTCTGGTCCAACGGCCGCGCCTACGGACTGGTGGAACAGAGCGGAGACGACAAGGAACGAAAGGTTACGGTGACTGTGATCAAGGGCCGTCTATCCCTGCGCCGTTTGATTCTTCAGGATTTTGCGGCGTCACAGTGGAATGATGCGCAAGAGCTCACTGAAAATGAATCGATCCAGCGGGTGATCAGAAAAAAATGATCAACCGGTGAGCGGAGAAGGCCGCGCAACGCTGCCGCCCCCTTTGCCGAAACCTCGGCAAAAAGAATTTGTAAAGAATAAAAATATTCTTTAAACTAGCGTCAGAAAAACTGAAGGTGGAGGATTTGACCATGCCGAGCCAATTTATCGAGGTCGTTTTTGAAACACAGGAACAGTACCTCAGAGGATTGTTGGAAGGATTTCAGAGCGGAAAGAAAACAGCGTTCAAATATTTTTTCAACCGTGATGCCGGCGTCCAGGCGGAATCCCTGGCTGAAAAAATCAAAGAATGGACCTCGCTGTCCGATAGATATCAGCATCTTTTGATGGAACAGGGTCTGTACGATCTGGTGAAAAAAATCGGTGCAGACCGGCCGTCGGAGCAGATAAAAATTCTCTCGGCCCGGCCGGTGCAATCCGCAAAATTTTCCGTCAGAGTGAAAAATGCCGCACGTGGGGAGACGGCTGTCATCAAAAAGGCGTTTGCGGAGAAACCCGCTGCGGTGAAAGCGATCGAATGGCACGAGGAAGAGAAAGAAGACCGCAAGGCCAAAGGCATCGAGCTCTACACACCGGCGCACGAATATCTCTATGAGGCATCGGGCGTCTTTCAGGGTGAATTGGAGGCGTTGGTCGCATTCCGGCAAAAGGTGTCGGCCTTCTCGGCGGTCACCGCCAAAGAGATCGAACTGGAATTCCAGCTCTCACCGCAAACGGAAACGGTGTGATGAAAAAAACCGCGATCGGCCTCTGCTGGCTCTGCTGGAGCGCCCTGCAGGGCCAGACCCTCCAGGTATCCTCTCCGGACCAGACCTTGCAGTTCAAGCTCGCAATCTCTGCAACGCCCGCTGAATCGGGCGTTCCGGTCTATTCCCTGCAATGGAAAAATCAGGACGTGATCCTCGATTCCCGTCTCGGCATCCTCACGACGGAAAAGCCTGCCTGGACCGGCGGATTTACGCTGGTGAGCCATCGCACCCGGACCATCGATGAGACGTGGAAACCAGTCTATGGTGAAAAAAGTTCAGTGCGAAACCATTATACCGAGTGCGTCGCCGACCTCGTGCAAAACCAGGATGAGAGCAGAAAGATGCAGCTCCTCATTCGGGTGTACGACACGGGAGCCGCCTTCAGCTATTCTTTTCCGGAAAACCTGGCCACATCCATCATCACCATTCAGGATGAAATCAGCGAATTCACGTTTCCCGACAGCACGCTGGCTTGGACCACGCCCTTTGCGCAGGAGCGATATCAGCTGCGGCCGCTGCGGGACTGGTCTGTGGAACAAAGCCTGCCGCTGTCGCGCTGGTCGCCCCGAACCGACGAGTATGAATGCGAACGGCCGCTGACTCTGCAGCTGGCCAACGGCATCTATGCCGCTCTGGGCGAAGCGCGTTTGCTCGATTACAGCCGTATGAAATTTGTTCTGTCGCAGGGGAAAAAAAACACCCTGGTTTCTCGTCTTTTCGGCAGCGTGACGGAAAGCTCGCCGGTACAGACGCCTTGGCGCGTCATCATGGTGGCGGACAAACCCGGCGATCTGCTGCAAAACAACGACTTGTTTCTCAATCTGAATCCCCCCTGCGCCATCGCAGACACCCGCTGGATCAGGCCGGGCAAGGTGATGCGCGAAGTCACGCTGTCGACCAGCGGCGCCAGAGCGCTCATCGATTTCTGCAGCCGCCATCGCATCGAGTATATCGAGTTCGATGCCGGTTGGTACGGCTACGAATACTCGAAAGACTCGGACGCCTCCCGCGTGGACGTGGATCCGCGGCGCAATCCTAAAAAGGATCTGGACTTCGTCGTCGTCCTCGACTATGCCCGGCAAAAGGGCATCGGCGTCATCCTCTATGTGAATCACCGCGCTCTGGAAAAGCAGATGGACGATCTGTTCCCGCTGTATGAATCCTGGGGCATCCGCGGTTTAAAATTCGGCTTTGTTCATGTCGGTTCGCACAAATGGACCTCCTGGGTGCACGAAGCGGTGAAAAAAGCGGCTGATCATCATCTGATGGTCGACATTCATGACGAATACCGGCCCACCGGCATCAGCCGCACCTGGCCCAACCTGCTGACCCAGGAAGGGGTCTATGGCAATGAATGCATGCCTGACGCGGACCACAACACCGTTCTACCCTTCACTCGTTTTCTCGCCGGCGCAGCGGATTACACCATCTGCTATTATCACCAGTCGTCCATTAAAAATGTCCCAGGCATTAAAACCACCTCTGCCCATCAGCTGGCGTTGTCGGTCATTTTTTACAGTCCACTACAGTTCGTCTTTTGGTATGACAAACCCGAGGACTATCAGGGTGAGCCGGAGATCGAGTTCTTTGAACATCTGCCGACGGTGTGGGATACCACCATCGTCCTGTCCGGCGAGATCGGAAGGCAGGTCGCTCTGGCGCGAAAAAGCGGAACATCCTGGTTCCTCGGCGCCATCACCAACAATCAGGCGAGAAAGATGGAGATCCCCCTGGATTTTTTAGACAAGAATAAAACCTATCAGGCGGCTATTTACACCGACGGCGGTGAGGCGATCAAGACCAGAACCCATGTGAAAATAGAGCGACGGCGGGTGACGGCGGCAACGCGGTTGAACGCGGATCTCAGGCCCTCCGGCGGCATGGCTGTGGAAATCATTCGCAACTGAAGCGGTTGAACGACAAAAATCAGAAAGCCTTCTTCCGGCCCAAAATATTTGCTTCCATTGGACCAGCCGAAGGCTTTCGCCGTTTAAACACTCCGCCGGCAGTCCTGCAGGCAGGCTACCGGTCGTTCCCCCACCGCATGTTCATGGCCATGGTCCGCTCAACGGCTGGCCAGCCACTCCTGCACAATACGGGCTGTATCGTCGTTGGCCAGGTCCTCCGGCAAAGTGGGGGCGCTGCCTTGAAAAACATCGAGGCAGGCTGCAGCCAAATTGCTGCCCGGCTGTCTATTTTGCCACCCGGCAAAAACCGCCCGGGCTTTGGCCTGGTCGCCCAGCCGCTGCCAGGCCAGCGCAGCGATCAATTGAGCCGCGTCGTCATGCTTTGCTTTGAACTGTACGATTCGCTGCAACAACCGGTCCGCTGACTTGTATTTACCCATTTTTTGAAGACACTGGGCAGCAAGCCAATCCTCCAGCCTCTCATCCACATCCTCTGCATAGGGTTTGCCGGCGCCCAGCGATTCAGGCCACTCTCTTGCTCGATCGATCAGTTGCAGGCTGCGGCGAAAGGCTCCTGCAGCCATTTGCTGTATCGCCCATTTCAATCCCGCCTCGCGATACAGAATGCGGCCGTCGGTGGCGCCTTCATAGGGCAGGATCTTTAACTCTCTCAACAGGTCAAGACAGCGCTCATAGTGCCGGTTGTCGCACAGGCTGCGGGCCTTGGCCATGCCGAGAATATAATTTTCTGGAAATGCCGCATAGGCCTGCGTGGCCGTCGCCAGGGCCTGTTCCGCCTGCCGGCTGTCTCTATAGAATCGAGTTAAAGCCAATCCATAGCGCCACTGTGCAGGATTCAATTCCATGGCGCGCTTCAAATCCGCGGCCGGGTCGCCGTCCGTTTCGCCTTTGAACAGCTGTGCGCGGCAGGCGTAAAAGAGATCGGATCTCGGATTCGAACCGCAACGGCGGAACAGCGCTCTCGCCTCCTGCAGATTGTCTCTGTCCCAGTGAATCAGCGCCAGATAATATTTTGGCAGCCAGTGGGAATCCTTGCTGATGACCCAGTCCAACACAGCGGCCGTTTCCTCGCGAAAAGGAAAAACCAAAACCGGGTCCATGCCATCCGCTGCGTGCAACAGCTCCCGATAGGTTGAATCTCCGCGATGGGCCCTGATAAAGGCCAGCCAGTAGTTTCGCTCAGGCGACGGCGGCGCCAGATTCAGCACCAGCTCTGCCTCCCGAGCACAACCTTGTCGATGGTACCAGGCGGCCAGTTCCAGAAAGGTCTCACCGGGCAATTCGCTGCGGATCGATCCGAGAAAAGTCTTAGCCTCCGCCTCAGCGCCGCTGCAGAGAT
>JAKJDB010000194.1 GCA_022706175.1 Candidatus Zhuqueibacterota bacterium
GCCACCAAGTCGTCCATCTCCCGATGGATTTGCTCGAGCGGGGCATCGCCGCGCAGAATGGCCAGCTTGTTCTGCTTTTCGTAATAGCCCTTTAGAGGCGCGGTTTTCTCTTCGTACACCCTGAGGTGGTTCAGCACCGTAGCCTCGGTGTCGTCGTCCCGCTGAATGATGCGGCCGCCGCAATCGGGACAGACCAGGTCCGCCGGCGGTGGATTGGAGATCATATTGAAAATCTTGCCGCATTGGCTGCAGG
Source organism: Candidatus Zhuqueibacterota bacterium (assembly GCA_022706175.1). Next base: position 254 of record JAKJDB010000194.1, read on the forward strand.
TGCGCCGGCTGGTCAGTCTGGTCAGGATGACCGTTTCCGGCACATCGAACAGCATCACCAGTTGAATGCCGTCTTTTCCCAGCATGGCATCGAGTCCGGCGGCCTGGGCCAGCGTGCGCGGAAAGCCGTCGAGGATGTACCCCCGGCCGCAGTCCGGCTGCGCCAGCCGCTCCCGCATCAGCCCGATGATGATGTCGTCGGAAACCAGTCCACCGCTCTCCATGATCGCTTTGGCCTGACGGCCCAACTCGGTGCCATCCTGTACGGCCTTGCGCAGCATGTCGCCGGTGGAGATCTGCGGAATGGCGTATTTCTCACACAGATAGACCGCCTGCGTACCTTTGCCGGCGCCCGGAGCGCCTAAGAAAATCAATCGCATCGCCTGCTCCCGTTGCCGCGTTAGAACCGTTTCCGGCCGCGGATCTTACCGCTCTTGAGAAATCCGTCGTAATGACGCATGAGCAGATGCGACTCCACTTGCTGCAGCGTATCCAGCGCCACGCCGACCACGATCAGCAGCGAGGTGCCGCCGTAAAAACTGGCAAAGGAATAGGAGACGTTGGCCAGCTTGGTGACGATGGACGGGATGATGGCGATGATCGCCAGAAAAATCGAGCCCGGCAGCGTGATGCGCGTCAAAATGTGATCGATGAATTCGGAGGTCTTTTTGCCCGGCCGCACGCCCGGAATAAAGCCGCCGTACTTTTTCATATTGTCCGCCACATCCACAGGGTTAAAGGCGATGGCGGTGTAAAAATAGGTAAAGAAGACGATCATGGCCCCGTAGATCAACCAGTAGAACATGGACTGATAGTCGAACAGCGAATTGATCGACTGCATGAAATCGCTGTTGGGGAAAAACTGGACAATGGTCTGCGGAACGAACAGAATCGATTGCGCAAAGATGATCGGCATCACGCCGCCGTAGACTTTGCGGCCGACCACGCGTTTGGCGTACTGCACCGGGATCTTGCGCGTGCCCTGGGTCAGCAGCACCGTGCCCGCCACGGTCAGTACGAACAGGCCCCAGAGAACGGCCTCCACCAGCAAACTGCGGTTGCCGGCGATGACCTGTTGCGCTTCGTCAAAGATCGAGTTGGGGAAGCGCGCGACGATGCCGATGAAGATGATCAGCGAGATGCCGTTGCCGATGCCGCGCTCGGTGATCAATTCGCCGAACCACATGATGACGATGGTGCCGGTGGTCAGGGCGAGCATGGTCAATAAAATAAAGCCCCATCCCGGATGCGGGACCACCAGTTGGCCCGAGGAGGTGACCGGAATGCGCTGCAGGAAAATGCTGACGCCGTAGGCCTGGCCCAAGGAAAGCAGCACGGTGCCGTAGCGGGTCAACTGGGTTAATTTCTTGCGTCCCTGTTCCCCCTCTCTCTGCAACTTTTGGAAATAGGGGAACACGGCGCCGAACAGTTGAATGATGATGGAGGCGGAGATGTAGGGCATGATGCCCAATGCAAACACCGTGGCGCGGCTGAAGGCGCCGCCGGCGAACAGATCATAGAGACCCAACAAACCTCGCTGCGCGCTCTGAAAGTACTCCAACAGCGCCTGTGCATTGACACCGGGAACCGGAACATGGCCGCCGACACGATAGACGATCAAGATCAGGGCGGTGAACAGGATTCGTCTTTTAAGATCAGGGATCTTGAAGATACTGCGCAGGCTCTCCATCATAGTTTACTAGTCCTCCCTCCGGCCCCTTCGATTTTCTCGATCGCCGTCTTGCTGAAGGCATTCGCCGTGACCGTCATTTTTCGCGTCAGTTCACCGTATCCAAGCACTTTGACCGGCAGGTTCTTTTTGCGCACCAGGCCCTTTTCCAGCAGCACGGCGACGGTGATCTCCTCCACGCCCTTGAGCGCTTCCAGATCCGCTACGTTGACGACCTGAAACTCGACCCGCTGAGGCCGATTGAAGCCGCGTTTCGGCAACTGCCGCTGGATCGGCATCTGTCCGCCCTGAAACCACGGGCGAAAGTTGGCGCCGGAGCGGGAGTGCTGTCCCTTGTGGCCGCGGGTGGACTGTTTTCCGTGTGCGCCGCCGCGCCCGACTTTTTTGCGATTTTTGCGCGAGCCTGCCGCATATTTTAAATTTGATAAATTCATTCTATCCTCGAAGCTATGCCGTTAAGCCGTCCTCAAGCCTGTTCTTCGACCGCGACCAGATGGCGTATTTTATTGATCATGCCGCGGATGACCGGCGTATCCGCATGCACCACCGAACGGTTGGTCTTGTGCAGGCCCAGCGCTGCGGCAGTGGCTTTTTGCGGCGCCAGATGGCCCGACAAACTGCGTATGAGGGTGATTTTCAGTTGTTTCGCCGTTTTTTTCTTCATGGCTTATGGTTCCATTAAGAGGTTATTGTCGATTCCGCTTTTTTCGCCTTGGGCGTGGTGTTAAAGATCCGCATCACCGGAAGACCGCGCTTGCGCGACACCGTGCTGGCCTGCATCAGGCTTTGCAAAGCGACGATGGTCGCTTTGACCACGTTGTGCGGATTGGAGGAGCCGCGGCTTTTGGTCAGGATATCGGTCAGGCCGGCGGATTCCAGAATGGCGCGCACCGCGCCGCCGGCGATGACGCCGGTTCCGGGAGCTGCGGGCTTGAGAAACACGCGACCGGCGCCGTATTTGCCCTCGATCTCATGGGGGATGGTGCCGCCCACGACCGGTACCTGCACCAGATTCTTCTTGGCCGCCTCAGCGCCTTTGGAGATGGAATCGGTCACTTCGTTGGCTTTGCCCAGGCCTACGCCGACTCGGCCATGACCGTCGCCCACCACCACGATGGCGTTAAAGCTGAACCGACGGCCGCCTTTGACCACTTTGGCCACGCGGTTGACATGCACCACGCGTTCGGTTAATTCCAATTCACCGGGATTTACTTTTTCCAAAACTGAGTCCCTCATGTTATCCGTTTGTTCGCCAAACGACGGTTAAAACTCGAGCCCGCCTTCACGAGCTCCTTCGGCCAGCGCTTTGACGCGGCCGTGATACAGATAGCCGGCGCGGTCGAAAACCACCTTGGTGATGTTTTTCTCTTTGGCCAGCTTGGCCACGTGTTTGCCCACCAGCTTGGCCACCGCCAGCTTGCCCTTGCTCTGGGCCACTTCTTCCGCGATGGCCTGCGACAACGAGCTCGCTCCCATCAGCGTCCGCTGTTGTTCATCATCCACGATCTGCGCATAGATGTGCTTGTTGCTGCGGAACACCACCAGACGGGGACGCGGACCGGTCGTCCGGTATTTCTTCATGAAATGCTTATGACGACGCTGGCGCGTTACTTTTTTTTGTTCCACTTTGTCAGGCATAATGCAAACTCGTCAGTTAATAAGGTAATCAATGATCTGATTTAATATCCATTAAGCGGCGGTCTTGCCGGCTTTCTTGCGCACGAACTCGCCGAGATAGCGGATGCCCTTGCCCTTGTACGGTTCGGGCGGTTTGAGCGAGCGCAGTTTGGCCGCCACCTGGCCCACCAGCTCCTTATGAATGCCCTGCACGACCACGATGTTGTTGCCTTCGGTCGTGATCTTGATCTCCTCCGGCGGAGTGAACAGGATGGGATGGGAAAAGCCGATGGTCAGCATCAGGTTTTTGCCCTTGAGTTCCGCGCGGTAGCCGACGCCGATGATCTCGAGTTTTTTCTCAAAGCCCTTAGTGACGCCGTCGATGACATTGGCGACCAGGGTGCGCGACAGCCCGTGCAATGAGCGGTGCATTTTAGCGTTGCTCGGCCGCTCGACCGAGATCTTCCCATCTTCCAGTTTCAGCTTCATCTCCGGATGAATGCAGACGGACAGTTCGCCCTTGGGACCTTTGGCGAAGACCGTCTGTCCCTCAATCTTGGCGGTGACGCCGGCCGGGATGGGGATGGGAGTTTTTCCAATTCGTGACACTCTCAACTCCTGCGTTAGTAGGATCACCAAACATAGAACATGATTTCGCCGCCGACGCCCCGTTTGCGCGCTTCCTGTCCGGTCATCACGCCCTGCGAGGTCGTCATCACCGAAACGCCGAGGTTGTTGTAGACGCGGGGGATATTCGTACGGCCGACGTATCTTCGATACCCTGGCGTGCTCACCCGCTTGATGCCGGAGATCACGCTGTTGTTGTCGTCGTCGTATTTCAGGTAAATACGGATGACGCCCTGTTTGCCGTCTTCGATGAAGACATGATTTTTTATAAAGGCTTCTTCCTGCAAAATTTCAGTAAGGCGGCGCTTCAAGTTCGATGCAGGAACGTCTACCTTTCGGTGTTTAGCCCGAGTCGCATTTCTTATACAGGTCAGGTAATCTGCGATGGGATCGGTCTTTGACATTTATTTTCTCCCTACAAGCTCAAAGAAGAAACGTGATAATTAGTTAAGAGCGCTTTAACGGCTGTTACCAACTTGCCTTTTTCACGCCGGGAATCTGGCCTTCCAAAGCAAGGTCGCGGAAACAGAGCCTGCACAACCCGTACTTGCGATAGATGGCTCTCGGCCGGCCGCAACGCTGGCAGCGGTTATACTGACGAACCGCAAACTTGGGCGTCCGCTTCGACTTGACGATGAGTGCTTTTCTTGCCAACTTTTTTCCTCATTCCATTTAGGGTCAGTTACGCTTTTTTCACGAACGGCATGCCAAAGGCAGCGAGCAATTCATAGGCCTCTTCATCCGTCTTGGCCGTGGTGACGATGGTGATGTTCATGCCGCGCACCTTTTCCACCTTGTCGTAATCGATCTCGGGAAAAACGATCTGCTCCTTGACCGAGATGCTGTAATTGCCCCGGCCGTCGAACTTGACCGGCAACCCGCGAAAGTCGCGGACGCGCGGAATCGCCACCGAGATCAGACGATCGAGAAACTCGTACATGGTCCAGCTGCGCAGCGTAACGCTGCAGCCGATGGGCATGCCCGCCCGCAGCTTGAAATTGGAAATCGCCTTTTTCGCGCGCCGGATGACCGGTTTCTGCCCGGCGATCTTGGTCATCTCCTCGAGGGCCACGTCCACGGATTTGGCGTTCTCGGTGGCATCGCCGACGCCGAAGTTCAGGACGATCTTTTCCAGTTTGGGCACCTGCATCACGTTCTTGTACGCGAAACGCTTTTTCAGTTGCGCCACCACTTCCTGCTGATAGGTGTTCATCAGCCTGGGCTTGTAATCTTTGGGCAGCGCCGCGGGCTGTTGCTTTTTATCGGCAGCCGGCTTTTCCTGCTTTTTTTCTTTTGCTTTTTTTTCCGCCATCTTTCAATCCGCTTAAAGGTATATTAGGACGTTAGGACCAGCATCTCATTGCAGTTTTTACAGACACGAACACGATTTTTTCGGCCCTTCACCTCATCGGTCACGGCCTTGGACCCCATGCGCGCCGGCGTGTTGCACTTGGGGCAGATCACCATCACATTGGAGATATGGATGGGCGCCTCTTTTTCGATCACGCCGCCCTGCGGGCTCTTTTGCGACGGACGGGTGTGCTTTTTAATAAAGTGCACGCCCTCGACGATGATTTGCTGTTTTTCCGGGAACACCTTGAGCACCTTGCCCTTTTTGCCCTTGTTGTTGCCGGCGATGACCAGAACCTGATCGTTTTTTATTACTCGCATGGTTGAACTCGTCTCATTACT
>JAKJDB010000195.1 GCA_022706175.1 Candidatus Zhuqueibacterota bacterium
AGACCATTTTCGTGGTCTATCCCGAGACCGAAGAACGCCGCCTGCGCGCCAGGTTGCCGCTTTTCGAGATCGCCACCGTCCGAACCGGCCATCGCTGGAAAGCTTTTGATTTCACCCGCACTTTTTCCACCTGGATGGCGCAGGTCGAATACAAGGAGATCTATTTCGAGGAACCGGATTCGATCTCCATGAAGCTGCACAGTGATTTTTTGCGTTATGCCGCGGATCAGCTCCTGAGAGCGCTCACCGCTGATGATGTCGATGAGAATACGGTGGTCGCGGTTTATGGCGTCGCCAGCCTCTACGGCCTGGCCAAGGTCTCCCTGCTCCTGAAAGAGGTCGTTCATGAGATCCGCGGACGCCTGGTGCTCTTTTTCCCCGGGGAGTATGAAAACAATCACTATCGACTTTTGGATGCACGCGATAACTGGAATTACCTGGCGGTGCCCATTACCTGTCAGGACGACATGAATGATTAAGGCATCGGCGGCCCGGGCTACGATTATTTCAGCATGGAGTGGATGAATGAAGAACAGGGAACTGTTTCAACGGGATCCTCTGGCGGTTCAACTGATGAACGACGGCGTAGCGGCCGTAAACGAAGGCCGCACGGAAAAAGAGGAAGCAACCCTTCGCTTCGAGCTCGAGCATTTTGTCTGCGAAGGCCAGTACAAGTCCGGCCTGATCCGTATCCTGGAGTCCTACCTCGGCAGCGTGGACGCCGCCGTGCAGCCGGCCGCCTGGGTGAGCGGATTTTTCGGCAGCGGCAAGTCGCATCTGTTGAAAATGTTCCGCCATCTCTGGGTCAACACGGTTTTCGCTTCGGACGGCGCCAGCGCGCGCGGATTGGTGCATCTTCCGGTCGAAGTCACCGATCTTTTGAAGGAGCTGGATACCCTCAGCCGCCGCACCGGCGGTCTGCATGCCGCGAGCGGCACCCTTCCCTCCGGCGGGGGCGAAAGTGTCCGCCTCGCCATTCTCGGCATCCTCTTTCGCTCTCTGAATCTGCCGACCTCTTACCCCCAGGCCAGGTTCTGGCTCTGGCTTAAAAAGAACGGGATTTTCGACCAGGTCGCCGCTGCGGTGGAAAAAGCCGGCAAGAACCTGCTGGCCGAACTGGATGATCTCTATGTGAGTCCGGTCATCGCTCAAGCCCTGGAAGAGGTCTATCCCGATTTCGCTCCCAATGCCAGAGAAGTGCGCTCCATCCTTAAAAACCAGTTTCCGGTTGTCCAGGATATCTCCACCGCCGATTTCATCCAGACCATCCGCCAGGTGCTCCCCCGCAATGGCCAGCTGCCCTGCACGGTGCTGGTCCTGGACGAAGTGCAGCTTTTCATCGGCGACAGCGCGCAGCGTTCAACCGAGGTTCAGGAAGTGGCTGAAGCGCTGTGCAAACAGCTGGACAGCCGGCTGCTGCTAATCGGATCCGGTCAGACCGCCCTGGCCGGCAGCGTGCCCCTGCTGCAGCGGCTGCGCGACCGCTTTACCATCGCCGTCGAGCTCTCCGATACCGATGTCGAAACCGTGACCCGGCGCGTGGTCCTGGCCAAAAAAGCCGACAAGCGCAAAAGCGTCGAAAGCCTGCTCCAGACTTTTTCCGGCGAGATCGATCGCCACCTGATTGGCACCCGCATCGCTCCGAAGAGCGAAGACCGCAGCACCTTTGTCGACGATTATCCGCTGCTGCCGGTGCGCCGCCGATTCTGGGAAAGCGTGCTGCGCGCGGTCGACATTCCGGGCACAGCCAGTCAATTGCGCACCCAGCTGCGCGTGGTCTATGACGCCGTGCGCGAGATCGCCGAAAAACCCGTCGGCACTGTCACTGCGGCGGATTTTATTTTCGACGCGCAGCGCGCCACCATGCTCCAATCCGGCGTGCTGCTGCGCGAGATCGACGAGACCATCCAGGGACTGGATGACGGCAGCCCGGAGGGTGTGCTCGCCAAACGCCTCTGCAGCCTGATCTTTCTCATCCGCAAGCTGCCGCGCGAGCAGGTCGCCGATGTCGGCGTGCGCGCGACCCCGGTAATGCTGGCTGACTTGCTCATCCAGGACCTGGATCGTGACGGCGCTTCCTTGCGCCAGCGCATCCCCCTGGTCCTGGACAGACTGACGGAACAGGGCAAGCTGATCAAACTGGATGATGAATACAGCCTGCAGACGCGCGAGAGCGCTGAATGGGACCGCGAATTCCGCAATCGCCAGACCCGCATCGCCAGTGACCTTACCTCCCTCTCGCAGAAACGCACCAATCTCCTTAGCGAGGCCTGCGACAAGCTCCTCAGCGCACAAAAACTGCTGCACGGCAAAAGCAAGCATCCGCGCAAGCTGCTGATTCACTACGGCCAGGAACGGCCTGCGGACCAGGGCCATGAGATTCCGGTGTGGATCCGCGATGGCTGGGGCGACAACGAAAAAAGCGTTGTCGATGACGCCCGAGCCGACGGTCCCGAGAGTCCGATTATCTACGTCTATATACCCAAAGCCTCAGCCGACGATCTAAAAAAAGCGATCATCGACCATGAAGCGGCTATGCGCACCCTCGAGTTCAAGGGCACGCCCAGCACCGATGAAGGCCGCGATGCGCGCGACGCCATGGCCACGAGGCTCTCCGCCGCCGAGGATATGCGCAAACGGATTATCCAGGAGGTGGTCAACAATGCCAAAGTCTTTCAGGGCGGCGGCAACGAACGCTTTGAACTGGATTTGATCGATAAAGTGCGCCGCGCCGCCGAAGCTTCTCTGGATCGCCTTTTTCCGCATTTCCACGATGCGGATGACTCGCGCTGGCCCAGTGTGATCAATCGCGCCAAGGGGGGCGACGAGGCGGCGCTGCAAGCCATCGGCTGGCAGGATGCGGCCGCAAGGCATCCTGTTTGCACCGCCATTTTAGGCAGAATCGGCGCCGGCAAATCAGGCCGCGACATCCGCAATGAATTTGAGGACGCCCCATACGGGTGGCCGCGCGATGCCATCGATGCCAGCCTCATGGTTTTGCATACCTGCAACCACCTCCGCGCCAACTACAAGGGCGACGCCCTCAGGGCCGGACAACTGGACCAGAATCGCATTCCTATGACCGATTTTCGCGTGGAAACCGCCTCCCTGAGCGCCCTGGATCGCATCAAACTGCGTGGATTATACCAGATCGCCTCCATCCCGTGCAAATCCGGCCAGGAGGGTGAAAAAGCGGCTGAATTCATCGCGCATCTGACCGATCTCGCCCAGCGCGCCGGCGGAGAGCCACCCCTGCCGGCCAGACCCGCTGCAGCACACCTCGAGTCGCTGCGCACCCTGGCGGGAAATGAGCAGCTCCAGGGACTGCTGGCCCAGTCGGCTGTATTGGAGCAAAACCTCCGCGATTGGCCGCAACTCGCGGATCTGGCCGAGCAGCGCATGGCTGTCTGGCACGCCATGCAAAAACTCATGCTTCACGGCCGCGATCTGGAGATTGCCGGGATAGAGCAGCAGCTCGAGGCGATCCGGCAAGAGCGCCGGCTGCTGGAAGAGCACAATCCCCTGCAGACCCTGCGTCAGCAGCTGCTCTCTCTGCTGCGCAAGGCGCTAAAAGAGCAGCATGAGGCATACAAAGCGCACTACGAGGAGTCGCTGCAGGCGCTGCAGCGCAATCCGGAATGGGCCAGGTTAACCCCGGCGCAGCAGAAGCAGATCCTCAGTGACCATGGTGTGGCCTGTGTGCCGGATATCGAGACCGGCGATGAGGCCGCTCTGTTGGCCAGCCTTGAAGAGATATCACTGGCCGACTGGCGGACCAGAACCCAGGCCCTGCCGCAGCAATTCGCCGCTGTCCAGCTCGCGGCGGCCCGGCTCCTGGAGCCCAAAACCCAAACTGTCCATATTGCCAGCAAGACCCTGCACACAGCCGAAGAGGTCAAGACCTGGCTGCAAGAGACGGAGAAGGAATTGATGAAAAAGATCCAGGATGGACCGGTTATGATTTCGTGAAAAATTCGCTGATGCAAATAATCATGCTGCCGTTTTAACTGGAAAGAATTCGATCTGCCATGCCGTCTTTAACCTCTGAACAACGCAGAAAACTGGAAAACACCGTCATCCTGGCGCGGGATGTCGCTGAAGAAGGCGCGAGACTGGCGCTGGAAGCTCTGGCCGTGCACGAAGCCAGGCCCTATGAGCACATGAACGAGGAGCAGCGCCGGCTGCGCAACCACCTGGCTGCGCGCAGCCGCCAGCTCGGCGATTCTCTTGCCAACCGCTCCATGCCCCACCTTATCAGCGAGTGCGCCTATGAGCACTGGCATCGCATGCTCTTTGCCCGCTGTCTGGCGGAGAACCACTTGCTGGTGCATCCGGAGATGGGCGTGGCGATCACCCTCGAGGAATGCGAAGAGCTGGCCAAGGAGGGTCACGCCGACAAATGGCAGCTGGCCAGCCTGCTGGCGCAGCACATGCTGCCGCAGATCTTCCGGCCCGATGATCCGGTGCTGCAGCTCAGCCTGCCGCGCGAATTTCAGCTCAAGCTGGAGCAACTGCTCGGCGATCTGGACAAAGAGATTTTCATTGCCGCCGATGCGATCGGCTGGGTCTATCAGTTCTGGCAGACCAAACGCAAAAAAGAGGTCAATGACAGCAACGGTAAGATCGGCGCCAACGAATTGGCGGCCGTGACCCAGCTCTTCACCGAGGATTATATGGTCGACTTTATGCTCGACAACACCCTCGGCGCCTGGTGGGTCTCACGCCACCCTGAACCGCCTGCCAAAGCAGCCGCGGGACAATCAAGAGAGGTTTTACATTTCAAGTATCTGCGCCGGCGAGCGGATGGCTCGCCCATGGCCGGAGGTTTTGCGCAATGGCCCGACCGGGCGGCTGAGCTGAAATGCTTGGACCTCAGCTGCGGCTCCGGTCACTTTTTGGTTGCGCTGTTTGAGCGCCTGGTCGCCATGCGCAGGGCCGAAGAGGGGCTCTCCACTATTGAAGCGGCGCATGCGGTTCTGCGCGACAACCTTTTCGGGCTGGAGATCGATCCGCGCTGCACCCAGCTGGCGGCGTTTAATCTGGCCTTGGCCGCCTGGAAACTCGATCCGGCCGCGGTGCTGCAGCCCCTGCCTTCGCTGAATATCGCCTGCTGCGGACTCGAGATTGGCGTTTCTCTGACGGAATGGAAAGCCCTGGCGCCGGATCAGGGCTATCTGATGAATGAGCTCTACAAACTCTTTGACAACGCCGTCACCTATGGCAGCCTCATCCATCCCCAGCAGCAGATCAAGACCGTTAATAAAAACGATCTCGCCAAATTGACCGCGGTGATTGAAGCGGGATTGTCCGCTGCTGGCGGCCGCGATTACGGCGCCGAAGAGCTGGGCGTGACTGCCAAGGGATTGACCGCCGCCTTTCGCATTCTCAGCGACCGCTACCATCTGGTCGCCACCAACGTGCCCTATCTGGCGCGCGGCAAGCAGGATGAGGTGCTGCGCAGTTTTATCGAGACCCATTATCCGGCCGGCAAACAGGACCTAGCCACCGCGTTCGTGGAACGCAGCCGGGATTTCTGTCTAGCCGGCGGTACGGCGGTGCTGGTGACGCCGCAGAACTGGCTCTTTCTCGGCTCCTATGCCAAGCTGCGCGAAAAGCTGCTCAAGCAGGTGCAGTGGGATTGGGTGGCGCGCTTGGGACCCAAGGGCTTTCAAACACCCATGTGGGATTTTAATGTCATGATGTTGTCTTTGACCAATCGTCAGCCCGAAGAGTCGCATGAGCTGGCCGGGCTGGATGTATCTGCGGCCAAGACGCCGGCGGACAAGGCGCAGCGGCTGCTGAGCAATGAGGCGGTCTTCGTCAGCCAGGCGGGGCAGTTGGGGAATCCGGATGGGAGGATAGTTTTAAGA
>JAKJDB010000196.1 GCA_022706175.1 Candidatus Zhuqueibacterota bacterium
GGACGGCGACGGCAGAGAGTTGTTCGTGTACGATCTGATCGATGACATCAAACACCCGGCGAGCACGTTCAACGCCGGCGTCATCGGCTCGCCGGGCAGTGAAATCGGCGTGGATTACGCGGCGATCTCCCCTCTTGGCCGCTATGTGGTGGTTTCCTGGAGCACCGCGCCGCAGGAAGCCCGCTATCACGGCATCGAGGTGTACGATCGCCAGTTTAATTTTCAGCGACAGATCTATCCCGGCATCATCCATTGGGAGTTGGGGGTCGACAGCTACGGCCATGAGGTCCTGTACACCACCGCGGGATTTGCGCTGTCCGAGTTTTTCACCAGCCGTGGCGTTCAGCCGGGCGATATTATATCCATCCGTCTGTCGGACGGCTATATCCGCTTGCTGCACCACATGCCCTCCTGGGCTTCGCAGATCATGAGCGGCTGCAATTCGGTCACGGACCATAAATACGTCTATGTGGCTTATTACGGCCGTTCCAGTGATCCGGATAAACTCTGGGCGCCGTACTGGGGGGAGATCGTGGAGATTCCTACCGATGGATCGGGCGAGGTGCGGCGTCTGGTGCACCATCGCTCGCGCGCAGTGGCCGGCAAGTCTGAAAAATATTGGCAACCGGATCTGGTGGTCAACCGTCAGGGGACCATGATGGTCTATCGCAGCACCTATGTGGCGCCGACCGGCGACCTCTACCTTTTTGCGATCGGCAATCGCGATGCGAATCCGGCTGATGTAACTCCACCTCGCCCGCCCATCGGCCTGTCCAGTCCGTCGCAGACGTTCGATTCGATCCACCTGGTCTGGGAGCGGGCGGCACAGGCGGCGGATGGAGATTTCGCCTCTTTTTACCGCATTTACCGCGATGGCGCATTGATCTCGGAAATCGTCGATACGCACTACACCGACATCGGCGTCAGCGAAGCGACCAGCTATCGATATGACGTCTATGCGGTGGATAAAGCCGGCCTCGTCAGCCCGTCCTCCGCCACACTCGCGGTTTCAACCCGGGCCGATGTGATCCCTCCGACCATCGTCTATGCCTCGGTGTTGGACCGCAGCCGGCTGGTAGTGAAATTTTCCGAACCGGTGGAAAAGAGTTCAGCCGAATCGCTGGATAACTTTACTCTGCAACCGGACCTCAGCGTGCGTTCCGCGCTGCTGTCAACGGACGCTCTCAGCGTAACGCTGAACTGCGATGAAATGCAGATGGGCGTCGTCTATCGTCTCTCCATCCAGAACGTCCGCGATATCAGCCGGGCCGGCAACCTGCTGCCGGCCGGCGCCACCGTCGATCTGCGGCTGCTCTCTGATTTCATCGACGATTTCAGCAACGGCTTGACCGATGCCTGGTCGCCGCTGAATCCGCCGCGCTGGCGAGTGGAGAACGATGCGGGCAATGACGCCCTGCAGCTGTTCGATGAAGATTATGACAGTCCGGACGGCAAACGCCTGGGCGAATATCTGCTGCTGCAGCCGGCCCGTTTTTACGGCCGCGAGTTTACCGTGAGATATTCGGCGCGCAGCGGGGAAAATCTGCTGGAGAATCGCTACGCCGACCACGCATTCCTCTTCTCCTATCAGGACAGCCTCAACTATCATTACGTGCAATTTCATCCCTATGACGTGGTGTTGACCAGAATCCGAAACGGCGAGAAGGAGGTGTTGAGCAAAATCACCTCTGCCATCCAATTGGATCAACCGCTTTTCGTGCAGGTCCGCGTGCAATGGGATACCTGCACTGTGACGCTGAACCAGCAGACGGTTCTGCAATATGCCATTCCACAACGGCCGGACGGACAGATCGGTCTGGGATCCTATAACGACATCTGCTTTTTTGATGACTTTAGTGTGGAAGCCTTTTACAAGAAAGACACCATCGCCCCGGCAGCGCCCAAAGGACTCACGGTGCTGCCGCTCATCCCGTAACCCTCTTTAGCGGTCATCGCTTGCAGACGTAAGCGCCGCTCAATTCCCTTCATGGCATACTATTTGCGTAATCAATGACTGCGATCGTGCAAGGCTATTGATTTTATTGCATTAAAAATAATTTTATTATCGCAGCGTCATGCCGATCCTGTACCCAATGCAAACAATTGTTTTGCTATGAAACAAAACGACCCTGTTCTGGAGGTTAACGCCATGAGATCCGCTGTCAAGTTTTCTCAGTTTCTGGTGCTTACCATGTTGCTGAGTCTTCTGACCGGCACTGCCGCGCTGGCAGTGACCGATGATTTCCTCAACCCTTCCGCCTTTGCCACAAACTGGAGCGCAAGCCCGGACATGGTGCTCTCCGGCGGCAACCTGCATTGTCAGGCAACGCTTTCGGGCTGGAACTATTATGCCATCTATAAAGGCAGCGGAGTGACCAATCCCAACAGCGCCTCCATTACTTTTTCTCCGTCTGCAACCACGACTACCTATTCCGGTGTACTGTTCGTAAATGGAACGACGGCGGCGGCCGATGGCTATCTGATTACAAAGAAGGGCAATTCTCTTCGTCTGTTCAAGGTCACGGATGGTCAGGTGCCGGCTTCTGGATACAGTCTGGCCACGGCCACGGCCAATCCGGACATCTCTCTGGCGGCGGGCGGCACGATGACGGTTGTTGTGAATACAGCTGCTTCAGATTATACTTTCAGTGTGTCTGTCAACGGCACCCTGGTGGGTGTGCTGACCGATCCGACGCCCGGAGACAACAGCACCAACCTGTCAACGGTTTATGCCGGCGTGATGATCTATGGAACAAGTGATGCAGCCATCAATTCCGACATCGACTCTTTTACCGCTATCGTGGCTTCCACTTCCGGCGATAGTACGCCGCCGGCTGCCATCGGTTCGCTGACCGTGAACTCTACCACCAGCAGCACCGCAAGCCTGAGCTGGCCGGTCACCAGCGACAATGTGGCGGTGACGCAATATGACCTTCGCTATTCCACCTCTTCCATCACTGCGTCCAACTTTGGCTCTGCCACGCAGGCGTCCGGCGAGCCGACGCCGAAATCTTCAGGCACTGAATCTTTTACCGTCACCGGTCTGTCGGCGTCGACCACTTACTATTTCGCCATTCGCGCCGGCGACGCGCTTTCGAACTGGTCTTCGATCACCACCTCCAGCCCAGCCAAGACCGCCACGGCCAGCAGCGGCACGGTATCCACCGGCTGGAAATGCGCTGATCCCGACGCCTTCAGCAGGACCTCGGTGGGCAGCGATTGGGCGGCGCCCACATTTACCATTGTCAACGGACAGCTGACCACCGCCACCACCGCCAACGGCTCTTCGTGGAGCAATCTGGCGGTTTATACCAAAAGCGGCATGAACAAGACTCCAGAAGTTGATTCGTTGAAGGTTTCGTACACCATCGGGGCGGATGCGCAAAAGTACAGCAATCTGTTTGTGCCGGTCGCACTGGCGGTTCTGTTGGATTCACCCAGCACGGCCGCCAATGGTTACTGGCTCAAGCGCACCAACAACGCCTTGCAATTGAATAAAATTTCCGACAACTCTACCGTCGCCTCGACTACGAGCCTGAAACAAACCACTCCGGCTGCCGGCGACAAGGTGACCGCAGTGGTCAAGGATCTGAGCAGCGGCAAACAGATCGATTTTTTCATCAACGACAAATTTGACGCCACGCTGAATGTGACCGGCGTTACTCTGGAGACCTGGTACGCTGGTGTGGTGATCTATGACAACAAGCAGATCTATACGGTGGATAATTTTGAAGTCTGTTTCCCCGGTTCCGCCACGCCTGATGCCGCTCAGATGGACGAGTTCTACGGCAACAATCAAACCGGGCCCATCAACACCGAACTGCCCGACTCGGTAGCCGTGCGGGTGACCGACAACGCCAATCTGCCGGTGGAAGGCGCTGTGATCTCGTTTTCCGTCACCGAAGGCCGCGCCACGCTCAGCGTGGATACCAATGAATTCGACGGCAAGATCTGGAAAGAGTGCGAAGACGCCACTCTCGGCGGTCTGGCCTTTGAAGCGACAGATACCGGGGCCTCTGGAGGCAAGTATGTGTCCACTCCGGACACGGTCAATCAGACCGGCACCGTGCCTTTGACCATGACCTTTTACTCGCCCCAGGACCTGATCTATGATTTTTGGCTCAGGTGCCGGGCTTCAGACTCTAAACACAACCGCGGTTATTTCAAATTGGATGATAAGGACAGTCTGGCGGTCAGCGCAGCGCCGATCAGCAGCTCCTTTGTCTGGTATAAAGTCGGTTACTATACCGTCAGCCGCGGTGTGCACACGATCAAATTTTACGTTACCAAGAATCCGGGTTGGGATTGGGATAAAGTCGCTCTTTGGGATCGGATCAAGTATCGTGAAGCCAGTCCGTCGGGAACCGGCGGAGCCGGTCCCCTTTTCAGCAACGTCAGCAACGCCGACGGCATTGCCTCCACACGGGTGACCTTTGGCTCTGACGCGGACACCAACGTAGTGGTGCAGGCCATGGGCTACACCTCCGACGGTCAGACCATGCTGAACGGAGCTCCGGTGAACTTTACGTTGGACCCGACTCCGGGTCCGGCCTACAGCTTGGCCAAAGGCACCAAACTCGACACTTTGAAAGGGACGGCTGGACAGAGGATGACTGATCCGATCCAAGCGCTGGTTTTGGACAGCTACGGTAACCGCGTGCCAGGTGTCACGGTCCGCTTCAGCATCGTCAGCGGTGATGGAACCTTGTCTACCGCCTCAGCGGTCTCCAACGAGAAAGGGGAGGCCAACACCTATCTCACCCTATCCCTTTTGGGAACGTTTTATGCGATCGAGGCCACGGCAACGGACAATGGCGGCGTAACCCTGAGAAATGCGCCGGTCACTTTTTACGTCAAGCCGGGTGTGCCGCCGAAACAGATCCAATACGTCAGCGGCAACGATCAAACAGGCCTCTCCTGCGACCGGTTGGCCAATCCCCTGATCGTCAAGGTTATCGGCAACAACGACCTGCCCTTTGCCACCTATCCGGTGGAGTTTAAGGTGACCAGCGGAGGCGGCAGCGTCAGCGCTTTGAGCCCGGAGAGTTACAGCTCTTCGGTCACCATCAAAACCAACAGCGAAGGCCTGGCGCAGGTGTATTGGAAGCCCGGCGCTTTGGCCGGCATCAACACCGTGGAGGCGCAAACACCCGGTTTGGCCGGCAGCCCCATTGTGTTTACCGCCACCGGCAATGCGGATGTGGCCGCCGTGCTGAAAATTGTTTCCGGCAATGTGCAGCAGGGACCTGTGGGCGTGAATCTGGAAAAACCGCTGGTGGTCAAGATCACCGATAAATGCGGTGAGAACCCCATTGCCGGATTTCCGGTGGTCTTTACCGTGATCCAGGGTACGGATGCCTATTTGGACAATCCGAGCAATTTGAATAAATCGGTCACCGTGATGACCAATGACCAGGGTCTGGCGCAGGTGAACCTGTTCATCGGCAGCCTGCCCAGCGAACAGCATCTGGTGCGGGCGACGGCTGCGGGCATGAATCCGGAAACGGTCACCTTTACAGCCACCTCCACCGCCGCGGTAGCCATCGCTCTGGAGTATATCTCGGGAAGTTTTCAGGACACCACCGTCACCAAGCCTTTAAGCCAGCCATTGGTGGTTCGCACCCTGGGCCCCTATGATGCCCCCATCAGCGGTCAGACGGTCAAATTCGCCGTGACTAAAGGCAATGGCAATATCAACGGACAGACGTTTATCAGCGTAGTGTCCGATGCACAGGGTTTGGCGCGCGCCAACTTGACCATCGGCACGGCGGCGGGTGATTCGGCCAACATCGTGGAAGCCACCTCCACCCGCAGCGATAATGTCAATCTGCAATTAAAGGGTTCG
>JAKJDB010000197.1 GCA_022706175.1 Candidatus Zhuqueibacterota bacterium
GGTGACGATCAAACCTTTGCCCAACTTTGACATCATCAAAGATTTGGTCCCAGATCTGGAGGCCTTTTTCACCCGGCACCGGAGCGTCAAACCCTATCTGATCCGCCGTGCCGTGGAGGAACAAAATCAGCCCACCAGCGAATATTTTCAATCTCCCAAGGAACTGGTTCATTACATTCAATTCGCCTATTGCATCAAATGCGGATTGTGTCTGTCGGCCTGCCCCACCGTCGCCACCGACGACCGCTACCTCGGTCCCCAGGCGTTGGCGCAAGCCTGGCGCTATACCGCGGATGCACGGGACGAGGGTAGAAAAGAACGCGAACAGGAGGTATACTCCAGTCATGGCGTGTTTCGCTGCCACTTTGCCGGCGCCTGTTCCGAGGTGTGCCCCAAGGGCGTGGACCCGGCCTTCGCCATTCAGCTGCTCAAACAGGATATGTTCAGACGCAAACTGGGCGGCTGCAAGGAGCAGCACGGCTCCCCGGTGACCACGCCGGTCACCGAGGCGAAAGAAAATCCCAAAATCCCCAAAGCACCGGCGCCTACTCTGCCGAAATAACCGGAGTCCTGTTCACTCTATGAGAACCCGACTATGTTTTTAATTGCCGGCATCGTGATCGGCTTTTTCGCCGCCATCCCCATAGGTCCCATCAACGTCTATGCGGTTTCCCAAACCCTCAAGCGCGATTTTATCCATGGGATGCTGGTGGGCATCACCTCCGCGCTGCTGGATTTTATTTTCTGCTTCGCGGTACTGACCGGCATGCGCCATCTGATCACGCAATTGCAGGCTGCAGCGTTGCACGTCAAAGGACTCGGCAGCCTCATCCTGCTTTTTTTCGCCCTGCGGCTCATCCTGCAGGCGCGCAAAGACGGATTTAAAAAAGCGGACGCTCAGAATGAGCCTCTGACGCACCACAAACCGGTGATCGCCACGGTGCTCATGTATCTGACCAATCCCAGCCTGTATGCGTTCTGGATCACCATCGGTGGAACAATCTCCGCCCACTCGATCATTTCCCAAAGTGGTTTTAACCCCTTGCTGTTTTCCAGCGCCGTCTTCCTCGGCACCCTGCTCTGGTATTCGATTCTGGTGCGTTATGTGTGGAAGCGGCACTACCAGTTCAATGCCAAAATCATCAGAAGGCTGCTGTACGCCACCGCGTTCATCCTCATCGGCCTGGCGATCTATCTGTTTGTGGCCTTTCTGTAAGGCCGGTGCGGCCACCTGCACCGGCGAAGGACGAATGCTTTCCGCTGCTGATGCGCCCATCATAGCCCTCAGCAGAGTAAGGAGTGTCTGAATGGCGAATGAAACCCGCCGTTTGGGAATGGGGTGGTTGCCGGATTATCCCGATTTTCGCGATTATTCGCCGGATCACGCGGCCGTCAAGCCGCTGCTGAAAAAGATCCAGCTGCCGCTGCAGGGTAAAAAAACTCTGCCGGCTAAAGTGGACTTGCGTCAGTGGTGTTCAGCGGTGGAGGATCAGGGATCACTGGGCTCCTGCACCGCCCAGGCCGGCGTCGGTCTGGTGGAATATTTTATCAAGCGGGCCTTTGACAAAGAGGAAGAGGCGTCACGTCTTTTTCTCTATAAAGTGACGCGCAACCTGATGCATCAGAGCGGGGATACCGGCGCCTTTATTCGCACGACCATGGGTGCGCTGGTGCTGTTCGGCGTTCCGCCGGAAGAGTACTGGCCGTACCAGATCGCCGAGTTCGATAAAGAACCGCCGGCTTTCTGCTACGCGTTTGCGCAGAATTATCAGACCATCAGCTATTACCGCTTCGATCCTCCCAACCTGGCGAAAAAAACATTGCTGCAGAACATCAAGGCAGGCCTGGTCTCAGGCCTGCCGGCCATGTTTGGATTCACGGTGTTCAATTCCATCTTCCAGGCGGAAAAAAGCGGAGATATCCCGTTCCCGGCCATGGATGAGAAAATAGTCGGCGGCCACGCTGTGGTCGCCGTGGGCTATGACGACAACCGGAAAATCATCCACCGCAACCGGCGGGGCGAACAGAATACAGGCGCACTGCTGATCCGTAACTCTTGGGGAAAAACATGGGGAGAGGAAGGATACGGCTGGCTGCCCTATGCCTATGTGCTCAACGGCCTGGCTGTGGATTGGTGGTCCATCCTTAAGCAGGAATGGATCGAGACCGGAAAATTCATGCCCTGAGGGGAACGCCGTGTCGCGCGCACAGAGCGTGCAACACTTTTTTTAACTCCACCACCCGCTCCGCCTGCACAGGCCCCTGCAACGATTCACCCTGCCGCGCCATCCGGCCGACATGATACTCATAAAAGCCCATGGGCACCAGCTTTTCCATCCATTCGGTGGTCACTCCTCCGCCCACCAGGATGCCGATCTCCGGTGCGCCGCAGGTTTGCCATTTTTGCAGACGAATCAGACGCTCCGTCCAATCGCCATCGCCGCCGGAGGTTAAAATACGATCGATTTGTGGAAACGCTTTCAGTCGGGAGAGGGCATGTAATGGATCAACGAGCTGCTCAAAAGCGCGATGAAACGTGACCGGCCGTCCTGCCGCAGCGGCCAGCACCTCCGTCAGCAGAACCTCATCCAACCCGTCCTGCTGCAGAAATCCAAACACCAGCCCCTGCAGCGGACGTTGGGCCAGCTGCTCTGCTTTATTGACCAGCTCACGACGATCCGTTGGTCGGTGGACATGAAAGGACGGGTCATCTCGCAGCATCACCCGCACCGGAATGGTTACGGTCCGCAACACGGAGTCGATCAGAGTGAAATCCGGCGTAAGCCCGCCCAGGTCGTAGCGGCAGATCAGCTCCAGACGGTCAGCGCCGCCCTGTTCCGCCGCCACCGCATCCGACAGCGAACAGGCGATGACCTCGAGAAAGGGAGAATAAAACCCAGGTATTTGTTTTGCAGCCGTCATGGCCTCTATCATCCTCATTCGCGGCGGTGTAACTCCGCTCGCATCGATGCATGCTTACAGTCGGCCTGATCGCCATACGAATCTTTCCACAGCCGCAACCATCATCTTGGCATCCTCGCCCGGTCAGCACCTGTTCTCTCAACCCATATTCGCGTAACCAGTCTACTCGCATTGGGCACGAGTCGCCAAAACCTTGCCGGACTTCTCAGAACCATTTTGCGTTCTAAATTTTTCTCGCCGACAAAATATGTGCGTCACAGCCTTTTTCTCATCCGCCAGTGGTACCACAGGCCATCGAGGCTGAACACCAGCAGCGCCAACCAGATAAAAAGAAAACCGATCACCCGTGCGCCTGAAAACGGCTCGTGGTAGATGATCACGCCCAGAAGAAACTGCAAAGTAGGGGCGATGTATTGCAGAATGCCCATCACCGAAAGATCCGTGACCCGTGCGGCAGCGGCGAAGCAGAGCAGCGGCAGCGTGGTGACGATGCCGGCGCCGATCAACAACAGGTTTTTCCACCAGGCCAGATGGCCGAAAGCGCCGGCGCCCTGATGTTCGCTCCACAGCAGAAAAGCCAGTGCCATGGGCGCCACCACCATGGTCTCAAAGGACAAGCCTTCCACAGAGCTCAAAGGACCCCATTTGCGCAGCAGCCCATAAAATCCAAAAGTCAATGCCAGAGCCAATCCGATCCACGGCAAACGGCCATAAACGACCGTCAGATAGACGACGCCGGCGGCGGCGAGCAGAAACGCAAACCATTGCCGCGGCCGCAACCGTTCATGGAAGAAAAAGATGCCCAGACAGACATTTATCAGCGGATTCATAAAATAGCCGAGACTGGCTTCGACGATCAGGCCTGCGTTCACCGCCCAAATATAGATGAACCAGTTGGCGGTCAGCAGGACGCCGGACAGCGCATAGATCCGCAGCGTACGGGCATCCCGCAGCCTGCGCAACCATTGACGTCCTATGCCCCTGAGCGTGAGCACCAGCCACAACAGCAGAAAGGACCATAGGATGCGATGACAGAGGATTTGCGTGGCCGGCGCAGGATTCAACCACTTCCAGTACACCGGCAACAGTCCCCACTGAGTGTAGGCTGCTGCGGCCAGCCAGACGCCGGAGACGCGCGATGAAACAGCGCTCATCGGGCCGGCGGCTGCCACACCGCTATATACGCGGCTTTTTCGCCGCCCAAAGCCTGCAACACTTTTTGAAACTCGCTCTCATCCCTGTGCACCCTCCGGCCGCGCAGCCAGGCGTCGACATGGGCGGAGATCACCGAGTCCTGTTTGATTTTAACCAGACGACTGCGAGCAGCTTGCCGCACCGCCTCGTCCGTCTGCGCACTCAGCGGCACGGACTGCTGCTGCATGTAGCGTTGAATCTGATCATCGTTCACAGCGACGGATCCGACCAATCGCTGCGCCATGGCCGCTGCCATAAGATCCTGCCGGGCTTGCGCAACCTTGTCGGTCACATAGGGATCATTGTGCAGCCCCAGCTTTTCCGCGCGCCGGGTAAGAAAATCATCGCGAATCATGTTGCGCAGCTCTTGCTCAAAAAGCTTGGGATTTTGCGTATGCGGCCGGTATAACGGCGGAATGGCTTGAAAGCGGTTGATGAAATCAGCGATGGTCCACCCGCCGCCGCGATAGAGAACGAACGGCTGGTCGCCTCGGTGATGCAGCGACTGGGCTATGGCCACCCACTCGCCGTCGCTGAGAGGATTATGCGGCGGCAGCGGTCCGCTGCGCAGCAGGCTCGCCTGCCGAGCCTGCTGCACGATCAGGTTGAACGATTCAGCCTTGACGCGCACCTCCAGCCCTTTCATGACCTCAGCCACAAACGCCGTGGACAAGGAATCTTCCTTGCGTTGCCGTAAAAGGGCTTCGATCTTTTTCCGATCTTGAATAAAATCGGCCTCCGTGATCATGGGCTCCCATTGGATGGAATCGACACGGATGATGTGATACCCCCAACGGGTGGCCACCGGCCGCGACAACTCGCCGGGTTTGAGCGTCCAGGCAACGGCTTCGAACTGCGCCTCCATATCACCCCAGGTAAAGGGCGGCAGACGTCCGCCTGCCCGGGCCATGTCCTCGTCCAGGCCGGCGTACACGGCCTGCGCCGCGTCGTCAAAAGACAATCCCTGCTGCAATCGTTCGCGCCAGAGCTGCGCCTCCTCAGCGGTTTGCACGTAAAGATGGCGACTGTGGATCAACCGGTGTCTTTTTTGAAAAGCTCGACGCAGTTCCTCTTCGCTCACCTCGATCACGTCGCGAATCTCACGCTTGAACAGCTGCTCGCGCATGGCCTGCTCACGAATCCAGCGCAGACGATCGCGGACCTGCTGCGAACGGCCCAAGCCCTGCTCCTCCCCAGCCCAGGCCAGATATTTATAACTCACCATCCCTTTAAGGTGAGCCTCCAGCGCAGCTTTTCCTTTAAGCGAAGCGGGAAATTTCGGCCGTACTAAAAAGCTCTCCTGCAATTCCCGGCTGCTCATCGCAACCGGGTCGGCAGCCCAGACGATGGGGACCGTCTTCCGTTCATCGCGGCGGCAGGCGGTGACGCACACAACCATGCACCAGACCGCTAACAACAACCTGGGTCGTTTACAACTCAATGAAGAGGCCTCGATCTCTAAAAGTTCACGCGGCCGGCAAGCCGGCCTGCACGCATATTTCGTGTAACTTACAAACTTTTTCGTTGTTGAGCAAGCCTGTTCTCGAACAGAGGCAAAGGCAGGGACAGCGTGCCGTGTTGGGCGTGGGAAAAAATGCCCGTTTAAATCGCTTGCAGGGGTTTGGCAACCTCTACCCAATAGAGCTGCGGATTTTCTATCACCCGGACCGTGGAAAAGCCTAGACGCAGGAACAGGGCCTGCAAATCCACCGC
>JAKJDB010000198.1 GCA_022706175.1 Candidatus Zhuqueibacterota bacterium
GCACACACCGGATCTGTTTATTGAAAAAGGGTATCGTCCATTGTTCGCTGCCATCGCCTGGCTCTTTCACCAGCTGCAGTGGATGCAGCGCGGCCGTATTTCTCTGTACATCCTCTATATCGCTGTCGCACTGCTGGCATTGTTGTTCTGGTTTGGAGGGCTGCGATGAAACTTCCCGCCTTGATATTCTTTATCGCGTCTCTGCTGGCTGCGCCCCTGCTGACCGGATGGATCGTCCGCGTCAAAGCCCTTTTCGCCGGCCGCAAGGGCAGTCCGGTCCTGCAGCCCTATCATGATCTGTTTCGCCTGCTGCGCAAAGGCGCAGTGTACAGCAAAAGCACCAGTCCGCTTTTTTATTTGGCGCCCATGGTGACTTTGGCCGCTCTGATCGCCGCGTTGTGTCTGTTGCCGTTGCCCGGATACGGCGCCCTGCTCTCCTTTCAGGCTGATCTCATCCTCTTCGCCTATCTGTTCGCTCTGGGCCGTTTTTTCACCATTCTGGCGGCGCTGGACACCGGATCGGCCTTTGAAGGCATGGGCGCCAGCCGCGAGGCTTTCTTTTCCATTTTTGCCGAGCTGATATTTTTCCTCTCCCTGGCCACATTGGCGCGGTTCACCAATTCGCTGTCGCTCTCGTCCATATTCGAAAGCCATGCCTCCGGCATCAACTATGGCGACAGTCCGGCGCTGGCGCTGCTGCTGGTGAGCTTGTTCGCCGCTCTGTTGACGGAAAACTGCCGCATCCCGGTGGACGATCCGACCACGCATCTGGAACTGACCATGATCCACGAAGTCATGGTGCTGGATCACAGCGGACCCGACCTGGCCTATATTCTTTACGGCGCTGCGCTCAAGTTGTGGATCTGGTCGATGTTCATCACCCTGGTGATCATCTCCAGTTTTCCTTCGCCCCGCTGGCTGCAGCCGCTCATTGCCGCAGCCGTGCTCTTTCTGATCGCCACTGTGGTCGGCGTCATCGAATCCACCATGGCGCGTCTGCGCCTGACGGCCGTGCCGCGAATGCTGATGGCGGCCGGTGCGCTCGGTTTGCTCAGTTACATCATTTTAGGATGACCCATGCAAACATTGGTCGATATCGTTCTGCTTCTGGTTCTGCTCAGCGACCTGTACCTGTTGAGCTCAAGCCGCCTCGGCGCCTCCATCAAGGTGCTCGCCTTTCAGGGGGTGATGCTGTCGCTGCTGCCCTTTCTCTCGTCGGGCATGGTGCGGTCGCCACACGCCTTTATCATCGCCATCAGCAGTTGCGCGATCAAAGCGATCCTCATTCCGCGTCTGCTCTCGCGTGCGGCGCGTGAGGTTCATATCGGATTGGAGATCGACTCGTACATCCCCTACGGCGCCTCCCTGCTGGCCGGCATGGGGGTGGTGCTGCTCTCCTTTTGGGTGGCGAGAAAATTTCAGCTGCCGGTCACCGTCTCTACGCGGCTGTGGATTCCGGTGTCCCTGGCTGCGGTGATGATCGGCCTGCTGATGCTCATCATTCGAAAAAAGGCCATCTCCCAGGTGATCGGCTATCTGGCGATGGAAAACGGCATCTATGTGCTGGGGCTCTCTTTTGCCGCGCAGATGCCGTTCCTGGTCGAGTTGGGGGTGTTGCTGGATATCTTTGCCGGCGTGTTCATCATGGGCATTATCCTGAATCACATCAAATATTATTTTGATGATCTGGATGTGGAAAATTTGACCGTATTGAAGGATTAGTCGTGATCGCAGCTGCCATACTTATCCCCCTTTTATTCGCAGCAGCGGCCTTTGGGGTCCGTCAGGTTGTTCTCCGCCGCCGCCTCTGGCTGCTCGCCGCACTGGCGCACGGCGCGGTGGTGACCGCGATGATTTTGCAGCCGCCGCAGCCCATCTGGGGCGGCTGGCTGGCTGCCGACAGCCTGGGACTGCTGTTCCTGGGGATCGTCAGTCTGCTATTCTGCGTCAGCGCCGTGTACGGCCCCAGCTATCTGGCCGGCCGGGCACACGCACAGGAATCAGGTTCGCGGGATCCGGAACGCCTCTTCATCGCCTGCCTGCTGATCTTTTTGTCCACCATGTCGCTGGTCACTCTGTCGCATCATCTCGGTCTGCTGTGGGTGGCCGTGGAGGCCACCACCCTGGCCAGCGCGCCGCTGATTTTTTTTCATCGCACCGTCCAGTCGCTGGAAGCCACCTGGAAGTACCTGCTCATCTGTTCGGTCGGCATCGCCCTGGCGCTGTTCGGCACGTTTTTTCTCGGCGCCGCAGCTACGGCCGGCGGCCGCCAGGCCTCGCTCATACTCGACCATCTTGTGCAGATGGGACCGCAGCTGGATGTGCGACTGACTCGCATCGCCTTTATCTTTTTGCTGGTGGGCTATGGCACCAAAATGGGGCTGGCGCCCATGCACACCTGGCTGCCTGACGCACACAGTGAGGCGCCCTCCGTGGTCTCGTCGCTTTTGTCCGGCGTGCTGCTAAACTGCGCCTTTCTCGCCATCCTGCGCAGCTATCAGATCTGCCGGGCGGCGGGCGAAGCGGTCTTTGCTCAGCAGGTGTTGCTGATCTTTGGTCTGGTCTCCATACTCATGGCCGCGGTGTTCATCCTCAATCAACCGGATTACAAACGGCTGCTGGCCTATTCGAGCGTCGAGCATATGGGCATCCTGGCGCTGGGCATCGGACTGGGTCCAACCGCCTTTTATTTTTCCCTGTTGCACGCAGTCAACCATTCGCTGACCAAGGGCGGGCTGTTCCTGACCAGCGGCAACATTCTGTCGCTGTTCAACACCAAGTCGATCCGCCGGATCACGGGATTGGCCAAAAGCCACCCTGCGGTCAGCTGGCTGTGGGTGATCGGGTTTCTGGCGATCTCGGGAACGCCGCTCTTTGGCATTTTCGTCAGCGAGTTCAATCTCCTCGGCATGGCGGTTTTACAGAACCGGCTCGCGGTGGCGGCCTTGTTTCTATTCCTGCTGACCGTCATCTTTATCGCCATGGCCGCCTCCGTTTTGCCCATGGTCCAGGGAACACCGCAGCAGAACGCTGAAGAAAAACTCCCGGCTGTGCTCTGGCTGATGCCGCTGCTGCTCTTTCTTCTCACCGGATTTCTCGGCGTGCACATCCCGGCCTGGCTCGATCGATTGATCGCCGTCGGCGCAGCCGAGTTGGGAGGCGTGCGATGAAACGTACCGGCCTCGCTATTTTGCGCAACGCTGAATCCATCGAATTGTCCGCGCTGCCCACGCTTCCGATTCACCGCTTTCGCGATCAGGTGGTGACAGCGATTGCCGACGGCGCGCGTCTCGCGGCTTTCTTTGCCATGCGCACCCATCGTCAGTCCGTCCGCCTGTTCGCGGTCCTGGCGGATGATCAGAACGGCGTGTTGCACGCCCTCAGCAGCAACGTAAAAGAGAGTTTTCCGTCCTTGACTGCAGAGTGTCCACAGGCCCATCTCTTTGAACGAGAGATCTTTGAGCAAACAGGCGTGATGCCTGAGGGCCATCCCTGGCTCAAGCCGGTGCGCTTTGCCCCGGCCGACTGGCCCGGCGCGAACCGAGCGACGACGCCGGCGATCGGACACGCGGATTTTTTCAAAATGCAGGGCGAGGAGATCCATGAAGTGGCTGTGGGGCCGGTGCACGCCGGTGTGATCGAACCGGGCCATTTTCGCTTTCAATGCCACGGAGAAAACGTCTATCATCTGGAGATCTCGCTCGGCTATCAGCATCGCGGCATTGAAAAGGCGCTGACCGCCGGGCCGCCGGCTAACTCGCTTCATCTTGTGCAAACCGCGGCCGGAGACACCTCGATCGGCCACGCGATGACCTATGCGGCGGCGGTGGAAGGGCTCAGCCGAATGCGCGTGCCGGCGAGAGCGCAAGCCTTGCGCGGCATTGCCCTGGAGCTGGAGCGCTTGGCCAACCACATCGGCGATCTCGGCGCCCTGGCCGGCGATGTCGGATTCCTGCCCACGGCAGCGCAGTGCGGCGCGGTTCGCGGTGATTTTTTGAATATGACCGCCCTGCTGTGCGGCAGCCGGCTTGGCCGCGGCATGGTGCAGGTCGGCGGCGTAGCCTATGATCTGGAACCGGCCAGAGCCGCTGAACTGCTCTCCCGGCTGCGTAAGGGAGAACAAGCGGTCACGGCCGCGGTCAATCTGTTGTGGAACTCTTCGTCGGTGTTGTCGCGCTTCGAAACCACCGGCGTTCTCACCAGCCGGCAGGCGACGGACCTCGGCCTCGTCGGACCAGCGGCGCGCGCCTCCGGCGTCTACCGGGATGTGCGCCACGACTTTCCCTTCGGCATCTATTCGCTTTTTCATATTCCGGTCTCCACCCTCAATGCCGGCGACGTCTACAGCCGCGCCTTGGTGCGCTGGCTGGAGATTCAGCGATCCATCGCCTTTATTCAGGAGCTCGTCGAATCCCTGCCGCCGGGCGAAGTGCGGAACAGCCGGACTCTCTCGATGGGCGCCAACCGCTTTGCCGTGGCGTTGAGCGAAGGATGGCGCGGCGAGATCTGCCACATCGTGATCACCGATCGCCACGGTAAACCGGCGCGCTATAAAATTGTCGATCCCTCCTTTCACAACTGGCCGGGGCTGGCGCTGTGCTTGCGCGGACAGGCCATCTCCGATTTCCCGTTGTGCAATAAAAGCTTTAATCTCTCATATTGCGGGTTTGATCTCTAATGTACACGATCCTAAAAAGCCGTTTGCACCAGGGCTGCCGCACACAGCCCTTTCCGCCATCGCCCGAATCACTGCCTGACCGGTTTCGCGGTCTGCCGGAAATCACCCCCGGTCTCTGCAGCCGGGATTGCCGGCTGTGCATTCAACACTGTCCCACGGCCGCCATCAGCCGGCAAGCGTCGGAGCACCGCATCCAGATCGATCTGGGGCGCTGTATTTTTTGCGGCGAGTGCGCCGCGGTCTGCCCGGCGCAAGCCATCGCCTTTAGCCGCGACTATCAGCTCTCTTCGCGCACGCGCAGCGGATTGCTGATAGGGCAGAAGGAAAAACCGTTGCTGGAGCCGCTGACGGGTGAGAAACGGCGGCTGTTCCAGAGGTCGCTCAAACTGCGCCAGGTGAGCGCCGGGGGCTGCAATGGTTGCGAAGTGGATGTGAATGTGCTTAATACGCTGGCGTTTGATCTCGGCCGATTCGGCATCCAGATGGTGGCGTCGCCGCGGCATGCGGATGGATTGCTCATCACCGGTCCGGTGACGCTGAACATGCACTCGGCGCTGCTCAAGACCTGGGAGGCGGTGCCGCCGCCCAAACTGGTCATTGCGGTCGGCAGCTGCGCCATCAGCGGCGGGCTGTTTCGTGATTTCGAACAGGTGAAAAACGGCGTGGAGGGGATTCTGCCGGTGGACCTCTATGTTCCAGGCTGTCCGCCCAACCCCTGGACGATTCTGGACGGGCTGGTGAGATTGATCGGCCGACAACAGGGTTAATCATCCCAGCGCTGAGACGCGTGGTTATAGTGTTTATATATCGAAGACCTATTCCAATCTCCTGATCATGGTGATTTCTCTTTCATGGGGAATGGTTACGACGGTCTCTACTGCTCTATAACGCCTGTTTCATTGCCACGCGCTTTAGCGCGTGGGTGTTGTGATTTAAAATGTCCCCACTATCTATGACGCCTGTTTCATCGCGCCATGGCAAATGCTATGCAAAACGACAATCCCCTTCATAGCCACGCGCTTTAGCGCGTGGATTTTGTATTGAAAAAAGCGAGGGCTTTAGCCCAATCTTCGCAGGGGCGGCCCGTCAATCCACGCGCCATGGCGGATGCTATGCAAAACAACA
>JAKJDB010000199.1 GCA_022706175.1 Candidatus Zhuqueibacterota bacterium
ATTTAAAACCGCGGAACAGCTTGCCGTTCGGTCCCTGAAGAAAAGCCGCATCGGTGTTCTTGCCTTCGCCATCCAGAATGATCTCGCAGCCGTCCGCATAGACCATACGGATGGTCCGCCATGTGCCGACCGCATCCGGGTGCGCCTGCGGCGCATCCGCCTCGATAAAAACCGGGCTGGTGTCGTCCTTGTCCAGCAAATATTGCACAGGATCCAGGTAATGTTGCCCCATATCGCCTAATCCGCCGCCGTCGTAGTCCCAATAGCCGCGAAAGGTGGCGTGTACGCGATGGGGATGATACGGTTTGTAGGGCGCCGGGCCCAGCCACATATCGTAATCCAGTTCCTGGGGAATCCACTGAGGAGTCAGATCCGTGCGGCCGACCCAGTAAAATTTCCATTCAAAGCCGGTAGCCTGGTTGATGGTGACCTTGAGCGGCCAGCCCAACAGGCCGCTGGCCACCAGTTTTTTGACCGGTGCGATGGGAGTGCCAAAGCCGTAAAAGCGATCGGTAAAGCGAAACCAGGTGTTGATGCGAAAGATGCGGTCATGAGCCTGCACCGCGCGGACGACCTGCTGTCCTTCGCCGATGGTGCGGGTCATGGGTTTTTCGCACCAGATGTCTTTGCCCGCCTGAGCAGCGGCAATGGACATGAGCGCATGCCAGTGCGGCGGGGTGGCGATGTGTACGACGTCTATATCCGGGCGGTCCAGCACTTGGCGAAAATCATGATATCCTTTGACCCCCTGATCTGTTTTGGCCAATGCGCTCTGCAGATGATTTTCATCCACATCGCATACGGCGAGCAGGCGGGCGCCGGTGTATCGAATATGGCCTTGGCCCATGCCGCCGACTCCGATGATCGCCCGGGTCAGCTCATCGGAGGGCGCGGTATAGCCCGGTCCGCCCAACACTCGGCGCGGCACGATGCTGAAGGCAGCGGCGGCAATGCCCGCGCTGCGAAAGAAATTCCTGCGGCTGATGGAAGAGTTCACTCTTTTACACTCCTTGTATGAAAAGGGAAACCGAATGCCAATATACTTAAAGCATTTTTAAAAATCAACGTCCGAGTCAATCGAGAAAAAAAGTTGGATTTTTCTGCTAAAAAACATAGATTGCAGGTAATCGGACCTGACCGGTCGTGGGTGAATCACTGCAGCAGATCAAAACGAGGAGGCGCTGGTTGAGCCATTTTTCCATTTTAGACGGATCGATCGTAGGCCTGTATCTCTTAGCCACCATGACGGCCGGCATCATGGTGCGCAAGTATGTGGGCAAAGTGGAGCATTTTCTAGTCGCCGGCCGGGAGATGAACGTCTATCTGGGCATCGCCTCGTTGGCAGCCACCGAGTTCGGCATTGTCACCTGCATGTACACGGCGCAGAACGGCTATGAGATGGGTTTTTCCGGAGCGGTTCCGGGCATCCTGATGGCGCTGGCCATGGCGTTCGTGGGGTTCACCGGATTTGGTGTCAAACCCCTGCGCGACAGCGGGGTGATGACGCTGCCGGAACTCTATCAGAAAAAGTTCGGACCACGCGTGCGCTGGGCCGCCGGCGTGGTCATCGTGCTGGGCGGGTTGCTGAATATGGGGGTTTTTCTGCGTACCGGCGGCGAGTTTCTAGTGATGGTCACCGGGATGGACGTGCGCTATCTTGAAATCACCATGACTCTGCTGTTGATCCTGGTGTCGTTGTATACGATTCTCGGCGGCATGCTGTCGGTGCTGATCACCGATTTTCTGCAATTTATCGTCATGAGTTTGGGGCTTATTCTGGTCACGGTGTTGATCCTCTATCACATCGGTTGGGATGCCCTGGTGCAGGCGGTGCAAACCCACCATGGCGACGGCGGATTCAACCCTCTGGTCCATCCCAAAATGGGCTGGCCCTATGTGGTGTTCAACGCCCTGTTGAATCTGGCGGTGGTGTTGACCTGGCAAACTACCATCATTAGACTGCTCTCGGCAAAAGACACCAAAACCGGTCTTAAAATTTACAAGGGCACGGCGTTCTTTTTTGTCTGTCGTTTTTTGATCCCCGGCATTTGGGGCATTGCCGCTCTGGCCACGTTGGCCCCGGAGGTGGTGGGGTCCAATACCCTCTACGCCATGCCCAAGTTTTTGTCTTCCTTCGTGCCGATGGGATTAATGGGCCTGCTGGTAGCCGCCATGCTCGCCGCGGACATGTCCACCGATTCTTCCTACATGCTCACCTGGGGCAGTGTGATCTATAACGACATCATGGCGCCGTTCCGCAAAAAGCCCTGGTCTGAGAAAAAGGGCATCTTGTGGAACAGATTTATCGTGGCGTTCATCGGTATTTTTCTTTTATTCTACGGCCTCTGGTATCCGTTAAAGGGTGATCTGTGGACTTATCTCGGCGTCACCGGGACCATCTATCTGTCGAGCATGTCCGTTCTGCTGATCGCCTGCTGCTACTGGAAACGGGCCAACAGCTGGGGCGCCGGTGCGGCCATTTTTTTCGGAGCATTGATTCCGATCGGATTTTTAGTGATGCAACAGGTGCCGGCCACGCAAGCGCTGGCGGAAAAAATCGGTCCTTATTATTCCGGCATCGCCGCCTATGTGATCACCGCTTTGGCCATGGTGATCGGATCCCTGCTCAAACCGCAAAGAAAAGGAGCCTGATATGAACGTCGATCACTGGTTTTGGGCCCTGGTCACCGCTGCCGTGATCATCTGGTATTCCACGATCACCGTCTATGTGGCGATCAAAGGAATCGGCGACATCAAAGTCATGTTAAAGAGCCTGACTGAATTGGAGACAAAAAATTAGCCCTCCACATCCGCAAGAAAGCGGCAGAGGAGTTTGCTGCACCCTATCATGGATGCGAAACATTCACAGCCAATAGAACGAGGTGGTTCATGCAATCCTATTCTTCCGAGTTCAATCGTCGTTCGTTTTTAAAGACCAGCCTGGGGGTGGCTGCGAGTCTGGGAGTGATGGCCGCTGAAGAGCAGGCCGGCGCGCAAGAGAAAAGCGGCCTGGCGCCGGATCGGTTTTTCAGCACGGCGCCGATCCCTCAGGTGCGCATGGCGTTCGTCGGCGTGGGCGGCATGGGTTCCGCCCATGTGCGCAATTACCTCAAAATTCCCGGAGTGGAGATCAAAGCGGTGTGCGATATCGTTCCGGAAAAGGTGGAACGGATCCAAAAATGGTGCACCGACGCAGGGCGTCCCAAACCGACGGGCTATACGCGCGGCAACTATGATTTCATTCGCTTGTGCGAAAGCGAAGATCTGGATCTGGTTTTCACCGCCACGCCCTGGGAGTGGCATGTGCCGGTGTGTGCGGCGGCGATGAAAAACGGCAAACACGCCGCCACGGAAGTGCCGGCTGCGGTGACGCTGGATGAATGCTGGCAGCTGGTGGAGACCGCGGAAAAGCTGCAAAAGCATTGCGTGATGATGGAGAACTGCTGTTATGATTATGAAGAGATGATGATCTTCAACATGGTGCGCAAAGGCGTGCTGGGCGAAATTTTGCACGGCGAGGCCGGATATCTGCATGATCTGCGTCAGCTGAAAATGACGGCGGAAGGAGAGGGGCTGTGGCGCACCGCTCACTCGATCAAGCGCAACGGCAATCTCTATCCCACGCATGGTCTGGGGCCCATTGCCCAGTGCATGGACATCAACCGCGGCGATCAATTCGACTATCTCGTTTCCATGAGCACGGTTTCGCGCGGATTAAAGCTGTTCGCGACCGAGCATTTCGGCAGCGACGATCCCCGCGCCCGGCAGACTTATAAACAGGGCGATGTGAATGTCAGCCTGATCCGCACGCAAAACGGCCGCGTCATCACGTTATATCATGATTGCGACACGCCCCGGCCCTACACGCGCATCAACATCGTGCAGGGGACCCGCGGCATCGCTCAGAAATGGCCGGAACGGATTCATATCGAGGGCAAGAGCCCGCAGCACGAATGGGAACCGTTGCAGAACTATGCCGCAGAGTATGAACATCCTCTTTGGCGCAAGCTGCGCGCAGAGTCGGCCGGCGCAGGGCATGGCGGCATGGACTTTATTGAGGACTATCGGCTGATCGAGTGTCTGCGTCAAGGCCTGCCGACGGACCAGAATGTCTATGACGCGGCGGCCTGGAGCGCGGTTTCGGAATTGAGCGAACGGTCCGTGGCCAAAAAGAGCCGCCCCGTGGATTTCCCGGATTTCACCCGCGGACGATGGAAAACGCTGCCGCCGTTGGGGATCGTCGGCGCTTAGAAGGAATGGACCTGCACCGGCGTTATGCGCTGTGTGGTCTGAAAAGGTGAACTCTTGCAAGGCGAGGTGCATAATGAAACAACTACTTTCCCGGCGTCGTTTTCTGGCTGCCGGCGCCGCTGTCTCCGCGGCTGCGTTGACGCCGGTTCCAGCCGCCGGCATCCCCCGTCCCGGACGCAGTGCCGCTAAACTGGCCCTGTTGGGCGGTCCGCCGGTGCGCACGAAAAAGTGGAGTCCTTGGCCCATCTGGGACAAGAGCGCGGAACCGGATATCCTCGCTGTCCTGCGCAGCGGCGTCTGGTTTCGCGGCCAGGGCACACGCGTCCCCGAATTTGAAAAGCGCTATGCCGAACTCTTGGGCGCAAAAAAGTGTCTGGCCACCTCGAGCGGCACGACCGCGTTGATCACCGCTCTGCATGTGTTGGGCGTGGAGGCAGGAGACGAAGTGATCGTCTCTCCCTATACCTTCATCGCCACTTACAATGTCGTTTTGATGCTCAAGGCTTTGCCGGTCTTCGCCGATACCGATCAGGAGACGTTTACCATCAACCCGCAAAAGATCGAAGAGCGCATCACTGAGCGGACGCGCGCGCTGCTGCCGGTGCACATCCTCGGGCTGCCGGTGGAGATGGACCCGGTCATGGAGATCGCCCGCAAACACCGCCTGATGGTTGTCGAAGACGCCTGTCAGGCCTGGCTGGCTGAATATAAAAATAAAAAGTGCGGCCTGATCGGCGATTTGGGCTGCTACAGCTTTCAGAATTCCAAACATCTGCCCGCCGGCGAAGGCGGCGCCGTGGTGGGCAACGATCCGATGGTTGTAGATCGTTGCCACAGCTTTCACAACTGCGGCCGGGCTTTCGGTTCCTTTCAGCCGGACGGCCCTAACGCTGTGCGCGGCGTCAATTTTCGCATGCAGGAATTCCAGGCCGTCATCCTGATGTCGCAGATGCAACGGCTGGAGAACGATACCCGGTTGCGCGAGCAAAACGCCCGCTATCTTTCATCGCGATTGCAGCAGATCCCCGGAATCATTCCCTATAAACTCAATCCGGGCGCCACTCGTGCCATTTTCCATCTCTATCCGTTCCGCTACAAGGCGGAATCGTTCGATGGCGTGCCTCGTGCCAAGTTTATCTCCGCACTGGAAGCGGAGGGTGTCCCCTGTTCATCGGGATATGCCTCACAGCACCGCGATGGATTGATCCAAGAAGCCTTGAACTCGGAGAGCTACAAGCGGCTGTTCTCCGCAGAACGGCTTAAACGCTACTGGGAAGAAAACGTGTTGCCGGAAACAGATCAGCTGTGCAGCGAAGCGGTGTGGTTTACGCAAAATATGCTGCTGGGATCACAGCGCGATATGGACGATATTGCGGATGCGGTGCAAAAGATTTATGAAAACCGACATCAGCTAGCTTGAAAGAGTTGTAAGCGTTTTCGACAACGGTCAGTGCAGTTTTACAGAGCAACTCGGTGGTGCAATCCAGTGGAGAAGTCAGTGGAGCAATCCACCGGATTGCTTTTTTAGAGCCCGAGCCGGTGGAG
>JAKJDB010000200.1 GCA_022706175.1 Candidatus Zhuqueibacterota bacterium
GGCCAATCCGTCCACGCCGGTGTTGGTCTTGAAATCGGCTTGGCTGCGCGGACGGATCTCATAGCCATTGTCAGGAGGAACTTTGGTAGTGAATTGTTCTATCACACCGATGATGTCCACCACTCCTTCCGGAGCCGGGCTGCCGGCCAGGTCCGTATCTTTGTCGATGTAGACATCGATGGTATCCGCGCCGCGGGCGAATTTCACCGTGGCGTTCCTTCCGACCAAGGGCCATTTGGAGGGATCGACGATCTTGTAGCCGTAGATCTGGGCCAACATGCTTTCGGTGGCTTCCTTCATATCCGCTTTGAGTACGGGCAGCGGAGCCGGAGCGGCTCCGTGGCTGTTCACCATGATATCACCAGCCTGCTGTGGAATAATCTCCACCAGTCCATTGTACTGATCGACTTTGCCGGTTATAGTGATGCGGTCGCCGACTTGAAAATCGAACGCCACACTGCTTGAGAACAGGTTCACGCCTCCGGTCTCATCTTGCATATAATACTGAATGCCGCCCGGCCGATAATTGGGTGTGGTGACCACCCCGCAAACCGTAACCGTCTCGCCTTTTTTGTCGGCAACGAAATCACCGTTCGCGTCCACCTTGACTTCCACCAGCGGCGTGCAAACAACCGGGCTCTCCCACTGCGCTTTTTTATCCGGGAACCATCTCAGATCGCCCACGGGAAAGCCGTCTTCGCCGCCGACATAGGCTGCGAGAGTGGTCGGATAAGAGACGTTGAGCGTATCGCGGAAATATTCGACAAAGCGGCGATCGAAATCATCGCGGGCGCGCACATAGTTGGTCTTGTCCTTTGTCTTGTTGCCGCCGGCCGGATCTTCATACCAGCGCATCAGCCTGGTCATCAGTTTGGGCACCTCGACCGGCGTCAGATCGATTTTAGTGAACGCGGTTGCAGCCGCAGCACCCAGCTTGCTCTGAATGTGAGCGGAGAGCGGGTTGGCCGGTCCAAAATGAAAGGCATCCAGGAAGGCCTGTCCGGAATCGCTGATGGTAAAATAGTTGTTGCTGACTTTCCATTTGGTGGTATCGTTGGGCGTGGTAAAGATCCAGGTGATCTTGTTGAGACCATTGGCGTAGATCTCGCCGGTGTTGGCCCATTCAGCGCCACGGGTGGCGTCGGTGGAATCTTCGCCTAGCGCAAAGGCATCGATGAAAAGGTTGTTGGTGATGATCATCTCGCGGCCGACTCCGCCCAGCGAAAGCAACCCATGGAAGCCCATTCCGTTGACAAAGGTGTTGTGGTCGATCTTGCCGTAGAGGATCGGCTGAGTGGAGGTGGCGTTCCAATGGCGGATGGGGCGGTCCTGACCATTGACAAAAGTACAATTCTGCACGACAAAGGAATCGCACTGCACATCGCGCAGATCAAACGCTTTGCCGGCGCCGAAGTTCGAAGTCACCAGGTTGCCCATGTTGGCAAAGATGCAGTTTTTGGCGATCACCTTGCGGGTGCTGTTATTGGTGCGAACGTGATTGCCGTTGGTGTTCGAGAGGATGACGTTATCCAGTTCAATGCTGCCGCCCACGGCGTTGGTCTGAATCAGGCCGCCCTGCATGTTGTCCACCGCGGTCGGTTCGTATTCATAAATGCCCACCATGCAGACATCTTTGATGATGGCATGGGACCCAGCCAGGGTGATGCTCCACCCCGGCGGACGGGTGGGGTTGCTGCCGGTGCCGGTTGGCCACAGGTAGATGATCGGCAGAGGTCCGTCGCCCTCACTGGCCTTGAAGCGGATTGTTTGGCCGGCCGGAACGGTCAACGTGGCATTCTGGAGATAGATCTCGCCCCGTTTGAACTCGTAGACGCGATCCGCTGAAAAACCACGGCCGACCGTATCCGCTGCGATCTGCACGTTGATCATCAGGGCGGCACTTCCATCGGAAGGGGTTATCGGAACAACCGCCTCTTGCCCATAAAGTGCGAGAGCACCACTAAATAGCGTGAGAGCTAAAATGGTAAAAATCCTCATGCGCATTGGCTCCTCCTTTGATTAAGGGTGATACAGGGATTAAAACCTCTTTTCCTTCTAAACGCACATCACCTCCTATTGATTTTATTCGTATCAGAACTCTACCGTAAAACCAAAATCAGCCGTTGTACCGTATTTTTCGCTTTCGTTGAACAGAGTACGGTCAAACACCCGGTTGCGAACCGAACTGCCCTCTTCGACATCGGTTAGATTATTAATGTTGAGAAACAAGGCGAAATGGTCCGTAATC
Source organism: Candidatus Zhuqueibacterota bacterium (assembly GCA_022706175.1). The sequence goes on from JAKJDB010000200.1 coordinate 2,249, forward strand.
CCCTGCTTCAACGCAAGGTCGAGGCGGGTGTAGGCATTGGTGACTACATCGCTCAGGCCGCTGGCGGAATAGCGGACGTTGTGCTCACCCTGATGGTAGAGCGAAACACGTCCGGAGAAACGGCCGATGTCATAACCCAGGGCGATGTTGCCGAAAAATTCGGGCATATTTTCCAGTTTGCGCTTTTCCTCAGCCAGCACATTGAACTTTTTCCAGGAGCCCTTGATGGGGCCCGGCGGATCATAAAAAACCGAGTCCAGCCTGGCCGTATAGATATACCCCTCTGAGCGCACCAACGAGGCGTTGTACGATAGGACGATGTTCTTGAGCAATCCGGGCAAAAAGTTGAAATTGACCTGATGCTCGAACTCAAAGCCCCACACTTTGGTCGGCTTGGGGGAATTATAGGGCAGGGTAAGGCTGTAGGCGGTGCCCATCATCTGGCTGGGCCAGCCGATTCCGAACCTCTGCAACAGGCTGTCCCCCGTGGTGCCAAAGTCGTTGAGCATGTGATACATATTGTCGATCTCTTTGTAATAAGCGGAAAAAGAGATCAAGCCGATGGTCTTGCTGAAAAAGGTGGGATTGATCTCATAATTCCAGGCCTCGGCGGTCTTGAGATCGGGATTGCCGACATACACTTCGAAATTGCTGCCGACTTCGGCCCCGCGACCGGCGATATAGCGATCGAGGCGCATGTTAAAGTCCGGCCGGGCGAGCGCCTTGTAGGCGGCCAGACGCAATTTCATGAAATCCAGCGGCGCCAGGGCAATGTTGACATTAGGTAGAATCACGGTCTGCGAAGCGGCGGAGGTAGTATCCTGGACCACATTAGGCGAAATCGGGAATCCGGAGCTCGCTCTGGGCATGTACGCTGCGAGGTAATCGTTGTCCTCATTTTCCAGCCGCACGCCGGCGATCACTGTGGCAAACTGCCCCACGGAAATCGTGTTCATGACGTAACCCGCGGTAACGCGCTCCGTGATGTTGTAATCGTCGTATTCATAGAGAGGATTATACCAGACCTCAAAAACGTTCTTGGTAACGTCGACGCCATAGCGGTTCAGCTCATACCACTGCCGCATACGATCGCGATCGATAACCGGCGTAAGCCGATAGGTGCCATAGACATCGCGGGAGACCGGATCGCTGAAAAAACGGTCGATGGCGACTCCGCTGCCGCTGATGGCGGTGGCGGCCCATTCTTCAAAAGCAGTACCGGCAAAATTCTTGTTGCGAAAAGTGCCGTCCGGCAGCAATTCGTACGGCTGCCATTTACCGAGATAGTAGGGAGTGAAATTCTCGAACCGGGCATTGCTGCGATCTTTGATCTTATATTTGCCGCCGATTTTCAGCTCGCCGGTAAGCCGCTTGCTGAGCGTGTACGGTTTAGCGGCATCCAGGTACGCCGTACGCTCCTTATCCAAATTGCGCTGTCCCCGGTTATACGCCCAGCTCAGCCCCGCGTCGTTATAGTTGGTATTGGCATAGCCGATCAACTGCGCCGGGTTTTCACGCAGCATGGGAGAGGGTTTCATGCCGTCCACGCCGACAAAAATGGTCTGATAGTCAAAGGGAAATTGGGATTGGGACTGTCCGAACGACAGACCCCATTTTAGATTCAAGCCGATGAGATGGTTGTCGCCGCTGAGGGCGCTGGTGAAGGTCTGGATCTCCTGTTCACGGTCGCGATAGTCAAACGTGGGGGCGCCCTGCTGGTCTCCGCCGCCGTTGGAAGGATAGTCTCGAGTGGATAAAAAATAATCCCGCTTGGTTCGACCGAAGACGTTGTTCAACTTGATCGTGCCCTGATCCGGCGTGGTTACATCGAACAACACGCTGAACCCATCGCGCTTGCGCATCTCATCCGTATATTCAAGGGTGAAATCATTGATAAAAAAATCCTTGCCGAAATTCAAGCTCTGATTGTAATCGACATCGATTCTCTCGTTGCTGCGAATGCGCTTTTCGATATTGCCCGCCAGTTGTACGCCGAGAACGCCGGAGAAAAACCGCTCCCCATAATGAAACGAAGCGTCGTACTGGTCCGCCGACTCTTCCAGCTGATTGTAGCCGCCTCTGATATTGGCTTTAAATTGCCTCTGTTCAGGCGCCTTTTTCGTGACCAGATTGATGCTGCCCGCCAGTCCATCCCCATCCTTGTCAGACGTCTGCGCTTTGTATAACTCGATGCCGACCAGAGAACTCTGCGAAAGGGTGCTGAGATCGACGCCGCGGCTGGTGGCGTCGGTCGGTGGGATCTTGATGCCGTCCACCGTGATGACGGTAAACTTGTCCTCCAGGCCGCGCAGAATGACTTTGTTGGCTTCCCCACCGGAGCGGATGATCGAGACGCCGGGCAAACGTCCGATCGACTCGGCGGCATTGGCATCGGGAAGTTCCTGGATTTTTTCCTCAGAGACCACATTGACGATGGTCTTGGCGCTGATCTGCTGGTTGATGGCCGCCATTTGTCCGATGGCCTGCGCTTTGACCGTCACCGTGCCTCCGCTGATGACCGTGATGGAGAGTGGAATGTTCAGGACCACAGTTTTATCCTTTTCCAGCCGGACCGTCAACGTGCGCGGCGTGTAGCCGATATAAGAAACCCGGAGCTGATAAGTGCCTTCTGGGATGCGCTGGACGGCATAAGCGCCTTCGAGATCGGTCACACCGCCCAAAGCAGTGCCGAGTATCATCACATTGGCGCCGATCAATGCTTTATGCGTGGCCGAGTCGGAAACGACTCCACGCAGTTCGGCCTGGCTGAAACCAGTGGCCGTCCATAATAAAAGAATCATCAGGAATTTACTGATACAGGAGGGTTTCATGAAAATACATCCTTTTGCGAATAGTGGGATTCTCAAAAAACTGATTTTCATAAAAATAGAAGGCGCCATTCGGACGCAGCGCCGACCTGCAATGCGAGTGTACCATTATAAATAACTTGCCGGCTAAATACAACAGTTCATATTTAAGCGGCAAAATAGCCATTCGAACGGCAAAACGAAAGATCGGGGAGCCTTCCACTCGCTCCCTTTCCTTCAGGGATCAAGCCTGAGTGTAGCGGCTGATAACCTGTTGCAGCACGTTTTCCATTTTTTGCGGCGATATGGGTTTGAGCAGAAAACCGATAGGCTGATACCGTTTGCTGAGAGGCACCAGATGGTCATAGGCCGAGATAAAGATGACCGGAATCGAGCCGTCAAGAGTGTCCAACAGCTGAAAGCCGGTCTCCCCGGGCATCTGGATATCCAGAAAGAGAAGATCAGGTTTTCTCTGATGAATGAGAAGACGGGCGGCCGCGGCATCCGCCGCCTGGCCGATCAACTCGATCTCTGGATGCTTTTTCAGCATGTCCGCCAGTTCACTGCGGATCAGCCACTCATCATCAACAATTATGGTTCGAATCAAACGCATGCCTTACTCGAAATTCCACGATCAAAGAACCCAATGGCGTTGCGAAGGGTTTTGCGACACGGTGCATCGCAGGGTATTGATCAAGTAAACAAT
>JAKJDB010000201.1 GCA_022706175.1 Candidatus Zhuqueibacterota bacterium
TCGCGGATCTCGTGAGCCAGCCGCACCAGCTCCGGCACAGAAAGTCTTTTAAGATCCGCCGGCGAATTGACAGTAGGTAAAATGGGGTCCATGCGAACAGGATTATTCCATTTCTTCATCAGCCAGGGTGTAGGAATCCTGGTCCTTGATTAATATCTTTAGTTTCTTTTCCGCTTCATCGAGCTTTGCGGTGCAAAAGGCGTCCAGCTTATTGGCCTCTGCAAAGAGCTTTAAGGATTCATCCAGAGACTGGGATCCCTCCTCCAGCCGCTCGGCGATCTCTTCCAGCCGCTCCATGGCGTGCTCAAAGTTCAATTTGTTCATGATCGATCCAAGTTAACAAGGGCAAAGAACAAATGCGATTATTTTTTTTCCAGACCGCCTTCGTCCCATTTCCCGCTCGAGATCTCATCCGCGCGACCCTGCCACCGGCCGTCGTACAGCTGCACGGTCAGCGTCTCACCCGGGATTACGGCCTCCACCCGGGTGACGAGCCGGCGGGTGTGCTCATCCCAACACAGCGCATACCCGCGGCGCAAAACCGATTCCGGCCCCAGGCTGGTAAGCAGCTGACGGTTGTGCGCCAGACGTTGCCGATCCTGGACCAGACGATTCCGGCAGCCGGAGCGGATGCTCTGCAACAGCTCATCCACCCGCTGCCGCCGCTGATAGAGCACATCCGCCGGACGGCGAAGGCCGTAATGCGAACGCAACCGCAACAGCCGATCCCGATGCTGATGCAGCGTTCGTTCAAACGCCCGGCGGCAACGGCTGTTCAACTCTTGCACACTCTGCCGCAGAGCGCTGTGCAGCGGCGCCACCAGCTCGGCGGCCGCTGAGGGCGTTGCGGCGCGCAGGTCGGCGACGAAATCAGCGATGGTGAAATCGATCTCATGGCCGACGGCCGAGACAACAGGAATTTTCGAAGCGCTGATGGCCCGCGCCACGTTTTCCTCATTAAACGGCCACAGGTCCTCGAGAGATCCGCCTCCACGGCCGACGATGAGAACATCCACCTGGTTGAATTCGTTGAACTCGCGAATCGCCTGGACGATGTCTGCCGCCGCCTCTTCCCCCTGCACCAGCGTCGGCCGCAGAATCATCTGCAGGCCGGGCGCACGCCGACGGATGATCTGCACAATATCACGCAAAGCAGCGCCGGTCGCAGAGGTCACAATGCCCACGGCGCTCGGAAAAAGAGGCAAGGGCCTCTTGCGGTCCGCGTCGAACAGACCTTCTGCATGCAGTTGCGCTTTCAGCTTTTCAAACGCCGCCTGCAGCGCGCCCACACCGGCCGGCGCCATTTTGAGCACATCCAACTGATAGGTGCCGCGCTTTTCATATACCCGCACTTGACCGAAAACGCGCACTTGCATGCCGTCTCGCGGGGTGAAGGCCAACAGCAGATTGCGCTGACGCCACATTACGCCGGCGATCTGCGCATCCTGGTCCTTGAGGGAAAAATACATGTGGCCTGAGCTGTGACGGATGAAATTGGACAGCTCGCCCTGCAGCCATACGGGCGGTAAATGATCCTCAAGCAGACCTTTGATCTCACGCGTCAATTCTGAGACCGTATAAACCGCTGGGGAAATTTCTTCCTGATCCATAAGATACGCTTTCAACAACACTCACCGGAAGCCCGCTATTCCAGACGCCAACCCCGGCGCCGCAGCGGGCGGAAAAAACCTGCAAAACAAAAGGGCCAAGAACGCGTCTCAGCCCTAAGTTTGTCAACGGAGTTTCTTCTTATGTCTGTCCTTTCGGAGTCTTTTCTTCCGTTTGTGCGTTGCAATCTTGTGACGCTTACGTTTCTTCCCGCTCGGCAAGACGATCACCTCCTATTCCTGATGGGATATGGGCTCTTCTTCAGAAAAGCTTTTTGCCGCATAATCATTGATATATTTTTTCAATTCCTTGGACGGCCGGAACACCGGAGCAAAATGCTCAGGAATTTTTATCGTTTCACGCGAGACCGGATTGATGGTCGTACGGGCCGCACGCTTGACGACATAAAAGTTGCCGAAACCGCGCAGATCCACCCGCTCCTTCTTCTGCAGCGCATAGCGAACGGTTGCGAGAAAGCCGTCAATCACGGCTTGAGTTTCCAGCTTGGTTAGCCCAGTCCCTTCAGCAATCACATCTACAATTTCTGCTTTAGTCATTCCTTGGCTCCTGATTTGATGGGGCACCAACTCGTTCAATGAACCATGAACAAATGCAGATAGAGATCTTTTCCACGTTTTCTCCGGACTCGGCTCGTATGAGCGCCTGTCTGATTTGCTCTATTTAATGACACTGGCTGCACTGATGCGAATGACAGCCGGAACAGGTATGGCCGGATGAAACCGTGGCTCCAGAATCGCTCCTGGAGGAAAAACCAAACAGGGATGGGGTACGCTTTATCTCATTGCTTCCGCAGTAGCGGCAGACAGTCGACTGCTCTGAGTAACTCGAACGTATCAGCTCCTCAAAAACCTTTCCACACCTCTCACAGCGGTATTCGTATATAGGCATGTCGACCCTTCAGCATATCATTATAATTGTAAATAGTTTAGTCAAATTTTCAACAAAAAGCAAGCTAAAAATACAACCTTAGAGTAAGAAACCCTACATAAGCTTGCTCTGCAAAGAAATGGGTGAAACAGCCTGTTTATCTGCGCTGCTATGCGGAAACCAGACTTCTTCGGCCAATCTCATTGCTGAGGTGTGGATGAGCAGACCTGTTCATAAATCCGGCACAGCTTGGCTGCACTGACGGTCACGTCATACCGCTCCAGGGCGCGCCGCCTGTTCGCTTCGCCCATGGACCGACGTAGAGGCCCATCCAATAACAGTCGCGACAACGCAGTAACCAGCGCTTGCTGATCACCGGCCGGAACCAAAAGCCCGTTATGGCCGTTCTCCACCGCATCCGGAACACCGCCCGTAAAAGTCGATACCACGGGAAGGCCGCTTGCCATGGCCTCCAGAATCACCACCGGAAACACTTCAGCATACGAGGGCAGACAAAAACACCACGCCTGCTGAAGATATCTCAACTTCTCCAGCCCATATCTGGGTCCGACGAACTCTACCTGTCCGGCAATACCCAGCCGCTGCGCCAACCCGGCCGCCTCGTCAACCTCCCCTGGCCCAACAACGATCAACTTGATGTCTGAAATCGTTTTAGCCAATTCGGCCGTTGCGGGCAACAAATCATAGATGCCCTTGCGCCTGCAAACCTCGCCGACAAACACGATGGACGGAAAAGCCGTAGTCTCACTGACCCGGCTGGAATAATCGCCTGTCCTTATGCCATTCTCCACCAGACCGATCCTTTCACTAGGCAGATAGCGCTGGAAAAACTCAGCCCAATAAGCGGACAAGGCGATGACCCGGTCAAACCGGCGCAGATGCCAGAGCAGCAGCCGCCTGGTCAAGCTGCCGCTTTGCTCGACAAAAGCGTCAAACGATGATCCGTGGATATGCGCCACCACCTTTTTACCGAACAGCTTGGCCATATCCGCATACAGGCACTTTTCCCAGTACGACAGATAGGCAGAGGAGTGCAGGTTCACCACCTGGTCGCCACCGGTGGCCAGCCGATATAACAGCCTGAAAAAATGACCGAAAGAGTAGCCAAAACTGTACAATGACATAAGGAGCGGACGATTAAAGGAACGGGCGTATCCGGAGACAGATTTGAACTGTTGCGCGCTGCGGCTTTTGGGCTTTGAGATATCGAGGTGATGCACCTCGCACCATTCGACCAGTTTGGACTGGAGCAGATCATCCACTACAAACTCGATACCTCCGATTTGCGGTGGACGAGGACCGACCATAAGTATTTTAAGCTTTGAGCACATAGAGCCTCCCTACTTGAAATATATGATTTATTCTCAATAATTTCAAGCATTTTATGCTCAAATTCGTTTTCGTCATACCCAGCAGTACTTGTTAACAAAAATGTAACTGCAAGCACGTTTCTGAACATGACTCTTGACAATTGTTTTTTAAAACACTATATTATCTACGTCTTAACGGGCGATTAGCTCAGTTGGTTAGAGCGCTGGTCTCACATACCAGAGGTCATAGGTTCAACTCCTATATCGCCCACACCAATCAACCGGCCTTCATTGTCGTGATGAAGCCGGCACTTGCGTTTCGAGGTGATGTAATTTGAAGCATCCGTCGTTCGCTGCGTCTGTAACAGAAGACAGACTGCTGTTCCACACGCAACAATTTCTTGTTTAAGCCCAAGCGCCCCACAAAAAGATGCCTGGGCTTTTTTTTTCTATATCTATCTTTTTTGCGATCTAGTTAAGGATGGGTACCTGCCATGAATCGCTCATATTGCAAACGCGGACATCTCCACGTTTTAATTCCTGGGGTTTTCCTCTGCCTGAATTTGGCATTTTTTATCGCCTCCGCATTTGCACAATCGCAGATTTTCGTTCTCCCCGGGGAGCGGACTGTCAGGATCGATAAAGGCATTTCGCAGATGCACCGCAAGGTTATGGATTATCAATGCCCTCAGACCGGCTACTATCGTATCTACAGCCGGGTGTGGTACAACAGCGGCGATTTGCAACTGAATGAAAGTTTTTACATGGATTGGCGGACCAACACGGGTGTGGTCGTCACTCCAGTGGACACCAATGTCGCCGGCCCTTATCGAGTTATCGAGGATGATCCCGGCCCACCTCACCATGTCTGGAGAGAATGCGGCGCCTTTTATCTTAAAGCCGGCCGCTACAGCCTATGGATGCATCACTATTCATTGATTTCCGACTCTTTTCCTGAATTTCTCAACAGCACGCTGGATCCAATAGTACCCGAAAGCGTCCGCCTAACCGACAGCCTTAAAATCGTCTATTACCCGGGCACTGACGCTGCTGTCCGCATTACCCCCATCACCCAAAGCAATACATCCTATCAGGGAAAATCTGTGCCGGTCATCGAAAGCGGTGAAACCTTTCAATACCGCTTGATGGCATACAATCGAGGCGGAGAAATACTCGGAACGCCCCTGCTGCGCAATACGCTTGCGGATGGAATTCTCGCAGAGTCGTTTTCCATGTCGCCAACCAAAGCTGTCGGAAACCAACAGGAATGGCTGTTGCCCGACCTGGCAGTTGGAGATTCTCTGGAACTGCTCGTCTTCGCCCGAGCGGCGGTAGAGTTTCCTGCCGGTTTCACCGCCTTGCTGGACCATGCTGAACTTGAAGTGGTCAATGATCCGGACACCTCCAATAACCGCGATCAGGCCATGGTCTATGGCTATAAAGCGACGCCAGCCACCGCTGATCTGCAGATCACTCTCTCTGCCAAAAGCGACTCTATGGTGGAAAGAAACGGTGTGCAATCGCCGGCCGTTAAGCCGGGTGGAAAAATAACCTATACGCTGCGAATACAAAATCTTGGTCCGGATGAGGGATCGGATATCGCTGTCCTGCAAATCCTGCCCCCCTTCTTCACTTCTCAAGGAAGCGATGCCGCTTATACATCATCAGGGACTGATTCACTGATCTGGCATTTTGACCAGTTGGCCGTTGGACAAACGTTGACCATCTCACTCTGGGGGGAGGTCTTCTCAACCCTCGTGGAAAAGGATTCCCTGCTGGTCAGCCAAAGTGAGGTGTCTGCCGCCACCCAGGATCTTTTGCTCTCCAACAACAAGGATCAGGCCACGGTCTATGCGCTTAAAGCTAAAGAGCCGCCGCTCCCGCCTTCCAAACATTTCGACCTGG
>JAKJDB010000202.1 GCA_022706175.1 Candidatus Zhuqueibacterota bacterium
GGCCAAGCAGTATCAGAATCAGGGGCTTTCCCTCGCCGATGTGATCAACGAGGGCAATCTGGGGCTGATGAAGGCCGCCACGCGGTTTGATGAGAGCCGGGGCTTCAAATTTATCTCATACGCCGTCTGGTGGATCCGCCAGTCGATCCTGCAAGCATTGGCTGAGCAGTCACGCATCGTCCGCATCCCGCTGAATCGGATCGGTGTGATCTGCAAGATCGAAAAAACGTTGGCCGAGCTGGCCCAGTCTTTTGAACGGGAGCCGACGGAGCAGGAGCTTGCCCAGGTGCTGCATATCAGCCCTGCCGAAATCGAGGACCTGCTGCAGAATAGCGGCAAACACATCTCCCTGGACACCCCTCTGGACGAGGAGGAGGACAGCCGGCTGATCGACGTACTAGAGGCGCAGGATGCTCCAGGGCCGGACGCTCGACTTTTAGACGAATCCCTGGAAAAGGAGATCGAACACAGCCTCCACTCGCTGGAGCCGCGCGAGGCTCAGGTGATCCGGCTCTATTTCGGCCTTGGGGCGGAACGACCATTAACTCTTGAAGAAATTGGAGTTAAGCTGAAACTTACCCGCGAGAGAGTCCGCCAGATCAAAGAAAAAGCCCTGCGCCGGCTACGCCACTCATCGCGCAGCCTGCTTTTGCGCAAATATCTGGGCTGAAAAGGCCTGCCCGGCGGTTGTCATCAAATTGTGCCTTTTGTCAATTTTTTTCTTGACAAAACTTGATATTGTCCGTATATTTTTCTCGGCGTCTAAGCCTGCCGCTTGATGTACCCCCTCCATCTTTTGTGTTGTTTGCTGAAATTGAGCCGAAGAATAGTCAGGATGCTGGAACCCAACACTCCAAGGGAATTGTAATGCAAAACAAGCGGATCAAACTTATCTATTTTTCGCTGGGGGACAGCAGTATTAAAGAAATCAGTCTTGGCTGGGAAAAAATCGTCGCATTAGTGGCTGCGAGTTTTGTTATACTTTTAATCTCTGTATCTCTGATCATCGGCGCGGTCTCCGCTCTGTTCGGCAATCTTCAGGTAACCCACCTCAACCGTTCCAATCAGCGTCTGAAACAAGCTCTGACGGAAATGGATGGCCAGGTAAAGGCGATCGAGAACAAAGTTGAAGTGATCGAGAAAAACGATGACGATCTGCGCGTCTTTGTCGACATGCCGCTGATCAACAGCGACATCCGCAAGATGGGCGTCGGCGGCAGCAGCCCGAGCATCATCGATAATCTGGACATGGGTTACAGCGGCGCCAATCGCCAGGCTCTGGAGATCAAACGGCTGCTCGACAATCTGTATCAGCGGGTCGAGTTGGCTTCGCAGAGCCGCAAAGAGATCGCCGACCGGTATTACGAAAAACTGAAAGAGCTCAAGCAGACCCCGTCCATCCGGCCGGTCGCCGACGGCCGAGTGACCGACCGCTTTGGCTATCGCTTGGATCCGTTTATCGGCCGCACCATGCATCATGACGGCGTGGATTTCTCTGCACCGCGCGGCACCGAGGTGTACGCGAGCGCCGACGGCGTAGTCACCGAAGCGGTCATCCATTACCAGCACAATCAGAGCTACGGCCGCTATGTGATCATCGACCATGGCCATGGGAAAATGACCCGCTATGCCCATCTCGACAAGGTCCTCGTCCAACCAGGCCAGTCGATCACGCGCAACACGGTGATCGGCACGGTGGGCGACACCGGCAAATCCACCGGACCCCATCTGCATTATGAGGTGCTGGTGGCCGGCGCACCGGTCAATCCGGAAAATTTCATTTTGAACTAGGCCTTTAACACGTCCTTTCCAGCCTGTCTCTGCCGGGACAGGCTTTTTTTTTCACCACATCATCCAGACGATCAGTCGATGAGAATGAAGAAGCAACCAAGTCGCACCATGCCTGAGCATAAAAAAAAGCAGCTGAAACTGCTGTACTATTCCCACACCGCCACCGAGCTGCAAGAGATCAATCTGGGTTGGAAAAAGATCCTCACCCTGGTGGTGACCTGCATGAGCGTTCTGCTGTTGTTGGTCTCCTTTGTGTTGGGATTTTTCAACCACCTGTCGCGGAATTGGGAAGTCCTATCGCTGGCGCGCGCCCATCAAAAGTTGTCGAATGTCATCAGCGACATGCACACGCGCATGAACGCCATCGAGGGCATCATTCAGCATATCGAAAAGCAGGACAGCACCCTCAACCCCTTTGTGGACGCTCCCGCGGCGCAAAAGCCTGTCGCCAGCTTTACCAGCCGTTTGGCGAACTTGGGATTCGGTGACGCGGCGGCCGCGCTGGTAGATCAGAAAAACGCCGAGACGGAAAAAAGCAGGATCGATGAGCTCGACCGCCGCCTGAACGCCGCCAGGGTTCAACGCGCCCAATCGACGGAAATCCGGCTCGCTGAATTGCAGCGGCTCAGGCAAACCCCATCCGTGCATCCGCTGCGGGGAGGAAGGATCAGTGAGCCTTTCGGCTGGACCATGGATCCTACCATCGACCAGCTCAAATACCATGAGGGGATCGATTTCTCCGCGCTGCAGGGCACAACCGTACACGCCACAGCGGACGGAGTGGTCAAGGAATTGGGCCATCACTTTGGCCGCACCAGTGAGTACGGCCGATATGTGCTGCTGGATCACGGCAATGGCCGGCAAACCCGGTACGCACATCTGAAAGCCATCCAAGTCAAACCCGGCCAAAGGGTGTCGCGGTTCACGGTGCTCGGCGTCATCGACGACGGCGGACCGCTGGTGGGGCCGCATCTCCACTATGAAGTACTGGAAAACGGCCAACCGGTCGATCCGGCCGGATTTCTGTTGGACTAGAATCGATCCTTTGCATGCGCACCCTGTCCCTGCTCCTTCTCCCATGCCTGCTGTTTTCACAACCCGATTCCACTACGCTGCAACGTGGTCTGGAGTTGAGCATCCGCCACCGCTACGCCGAGGCTCTGGCTCTGTTCTCCAGCGTGGCGGATTCCTTTCCCGAGCATCCGGCGGCGCCGTTTTTCACCGCCACGGTCTACCAATCCATGATGTTGGATCTGGAATCCAAACGCTGGTCGTCGGCATTCTACTCCCAGATCGATTCCGCCATCCATCTGGCTGAGAAAAACAGCCACGACCGCTGGTGCCGCTTTTATCTCGGCGCCGCCCTTTCCTACAAGGGCTATCAGTTAGCCAGGGATAAAAAATATCTGCCGGCGATCTCCCAGGTGGTGCGTTCGGTAAAAATCATGAACCAGCTGCTCAGGGAGGACAGCAGTTTTTGCGACCCTCTGCTGGGGGTGGGCAATTATCTCTACTGGCGCAGCAAGGCCGTGGCCTGGCTGCCGCTGGTGCCGGACAAACGCAAACAAGGCATGCAGCAGGTCCGGCAGGCCTGCTCTTGCTCACAGCTGTCGCGCTGGGCCGCGCTCTCCAGCTATTGTTGGATGATGATCGAAGAGAAAAACTATGCCGAGGCCGCGGCGCTGTGCCGCAAGGGATTGATGCAGTTTCCGGACAGCCGTTTCTTCCTCTGGCCCCTGGCGGAATCGCTCTTTCGCGGTCAGGACTATACAGAGGCCAAAGAGGTTTATGAAATCCTGTTGACGTCGGTGGAAGCCGCAGAGCCCAACAACCACTATAATGAAATTGTCCTGCATTGGAAGTTGGCCCAGTGTGAACAGGCTTTGGGCCGTCGGCCGGCAGCGCAAGCCCATGCACGCCGTGTGCTCGAGCTGACGCCGGACGAGGAGGTGCGCGATCGCGCGGTGGATGAAAAAAAAGACGCCCGCAAGCTGTTGGAACCTACGGGCGCCGAATAACCAGGGGGGTCAGGAACTCGTACGTTCCCGGATGAGCTTCAGCCGTTTCAGCGTCTCGATCACCGCCCGCACGGTATGATAGCTGATCTTCCACTCATGACCGAGATAGTCCCATTTGACGCGGCCGTCCCGCTCCAGCAGAGCATACCACTCCCCCACCTCATGGTTGATGTTCTTATCCCAGACAAAAGTAAAGATCTTTTCGAACGCATCCCAGTACTTTGGTTCATTGAAAAGAATGACCGCGTCGAGAAACCCCGTCAACGCTTCGGCCTGCTGCCAGAACTCTTTCAGCGTCTGCGTGGCCGGACCGTCATTGGGGCCTTCGACGAAAATGCCGCCGTATTGCCAATCTACGCCGTACGTATGGGCCTGATCCACCATTTTTCGGATAACCGGCAGATACGGCGAAAGGTCGCTCTGCAGCACCTCGAGCGCCAGCTTGAGCAGCCAGCAGAACTCGATGTTGTGGCCATAGTTGGTGTTGTTGAGGGGACGAGCCGGTTCATCCACCGCACGGTCCGAACCCCAGACGTCGCGAAACAGAATAGCCGGCAGCGGTTGAAAGGCGCCATCGAACTGGGCCATACCGGTGCCGAATTGCGGATGGAGCATTTTTTGGACCAACAGGGAGATGATCTGCTCCAATTTGCGTCGATGCGACGGAGTGCCGGTCAGTTCGTACAGGGTGGTGAAGGCTTCCATGAGATGCATATGCACATCCAGGGTTTTGCGGTCTCCGCCGAATTCGCCGCCCGGCTTTAACGACCAATCCCGGTAAAACATCTCCCAGTAGCCGCCGAGATGACAGTCCGCGCTGCTGCGCTGAATGACATCAAAAGATTTTTCCGCATACTCTCTTCCCACCGGGTCGCCCGAGGCCAAGCCGTACTCGGCCAGGGCGTACACGCCGAAGCTCTGGCCGTACATAATCTTGCCGTCGTTGACGACATGTCCCGCCCGATCCGTGATCCAGTACCAGCCGCCGAACTCGGGATCCCAAAAGTGCTTGCAGGCGAATTCTACACCCTGTTGCGCTGCAGCCAGACAACGACCGCCGCCCAATCCGGCGCGGTGGGCATGGGACATGGAGTAGATCATCCGCAACTGACAAATCAGTGTTTTGTCGGTTTTACCCGTCGGTTTGCCGTTGCGATCGAAATAGCTGAGAAATCCCCCATAATCATGATCGATGGAATGGTCCAGCCAAAAAGGCAGCAGCTGGTTGGTGAGATAGGGCTCCAGCAGATCGATGCAGTGCTGGACGTGGGCCCGAATCGGCAGGGCATGTGCGGAAGACGAAGAGACCTCGTTCATGGGATTTTCCTTATCGCTGGCTGACAGAATCCGTCCGTGGCCGGACGCGGTTATTAATAAAAACGGCGCTGATCCCGCAGTTTCTTTTTCAGCATTTCCCGAGCGCGGAAGATCCGCACCTTGACGGTTCCGATCGGCACCTTCAGCCTTGTGGATATCTCTTCATAGGCCAGGTCATGCACATGGCGAAGCACAATCGCTTCGCGGTATTTAACCGGCAGGCTGTCGATGGCGGCCTGAATATAGTTTTTGTTCTCCTGTTCGATCAATCCGGCATCCGGCCGCTGGCTCTGCTCATCGGGAAATTCCCGCGCCAGGTCACCCTCGCCGCCGGCGAGCGGAGAGTCGATCGAAGTGGTCTTTAATTTTTTCTTGCGGAAGAAATCGATGCAATTATTGACCGCGATCTTGTACAGCCACGTGGAAAAGGCGTATTCGGCATTAAAGGAGGGCAGGGCATGGAACGCTTTAATAAAGGTCTCCTGGGTGAGATCCTCGGCTTCCTCCCGTCCATGCACCATGCGCAGGATCAGGATAAGGATCTGCGGCCGGTAGCGCTGCACAATGTCGGCGCAGGCGCGCTCATCGCCTTGAATGGCGCGTT
>JAKJDB010000203.1 GCA_022706175.1 Candidatus Zhuqueibacterota bacterium
CCATCCTGAAGGGTCGAGGTTGCTGACGTGCAGTTCCTTTGCCACATCAGGCCAGGGCACGTTGTCGCCGTCGTTGCGGTAAAGCCGATTGAACTTTTCATCATCGCAATTATAGAGATCCAGACGTCCGTCGTTGTTGAAATCGCCCCAGCTGCCGCTGCGCGAACTGCCGACCACGCCGACGGCGCTCGTCTGGGTGATTTCGGTGATGTTGACGAAGCGGTCCCCATCGTTGCGCAGCAGCACATCACCGGATCGATGGCCAGCGCCGAAAAAGTCCTGATCGCCGTCGTTATCGATATCCGCCCACGCCGCGCCGCAATAGCCGCTGGGGACATTCGCCTGCATGTGGTCCGCCACGTTGACGAATTTTTTTCCACCCTCATTCTTCCACAACCAGATGCCGGACCCTTCACCGGTGATGATATGACTAGCGACCAGAATATCCACCCAGCCGTCGTTGTTGAAATCCGCCAGACCGCACGCAAGCGTGAATTTGGATCCGGTGTAAGAGATGCCCATGCTTTCGGCGACATCGAGAAACCTTCCATCGCCTGTGTTGCGAAAAAGAAAATCCCTGGAATAGGTCTGCACCGTTGAATAAGCGTCGATCCAACCGTCGTTGTCGAAATCGGCAAACCGGCATTCGGCCGTGAGCACTGTCGTGTCGAGCGTAAAGGGTTGTAGAGTGAAATGAACGACTCCGTTGTTGAGCAGAATGTCTTCCCCGGGAAAAAGATCAAGCCATCCGTCATTATTCACATCCACCATACCCGCGGCATCCGCGATGACCGGCGTGGGGTCCACATTGAGTTCAAGACCGATGGAACGAAAGATCTCCGTCTCTTGTGAAAAAACCATGGGACAAATGAAAAGAACCATCATCAACATGATCAGAAACAGACCGCGTACCGTCATTCGATCGTTTGAGCAAATCATGGCGAAGCTCCTATGGTTATGCACTTTCCAACCCTGTTTGGCGTATGAATAACCTTGCTGTTCATCACGCAAATGGCTTCGCACTATTACACATTTTTTAAAATAAAATCAAGGGAATTAGCAGACACCCTAACCGGGTTAAAGAGTATGGTAGTGGATCAGCATGGCCGCACTCGGCAAAAATCCTTGGTTGATCCAGCGGCCTGCCGTTCGCATTCAGCCCCCTTGGCTGATCCTGCATTTTGCTTTAATACTGACAGAAAATTTCTTTTGTCTTGATAATCCAGGCGGATCTATCTATATTGATATTGATATTCATAACGATTACTATTAGATCATATGATCGCAAACAATTCTAAAAATACCAGGCGCAGCAGCAGGCAGCGAAAACGCATCCTGGCCCTGCTGCAGGAATCAGAGATCCACCCAACGGCCGACTGGATCTATGCTCAGCTCAAGCCTGAATTTCCCCACCTCAGCCTGGGCACAGTGTACCGCAATCTGGCGATTCTTACCGACCAGGGGCTGGTGAAAAAGATCCAGTCCGGCAGTACCTTTGACCGCTTTGAGGCGAGGGTGAACCCTCATTACCACCTCATCTGCACCCGGTGCGACACGATCAGCGACCTGGAGCTGCCGATCTACAAGGAGATCAATGACCGCGCCGGCCGGATGACCGATTTTCAGATCCAGGAACACCGGATCAATTTTTACGGCCTCTGCAGCAGCTGCCGGGGGCTAAAAACCGATACCTGAGATGGAATTTTTTTCTACAAATAGCAATAATCGATACTATTACTGTTAATAGAGCCAATAAATAATCCCTTTGAGATGTGCATCCTAAACCGCGAGGAGTACCAAGATGAGCGAACAATCCAAATGCCCGGTGACGGGCAAATCCGCCATGCCCCCTTCCGGCAAGGGTACCTCCAACCGCGACTGGTGGCCCAATCAGCTCAACCTGAGCATCCTTCACCAGCATGCTCCGGCCGACAATCCGCTCGGCCCGGACTTTGACTATGCTAAAGAATTTAAAAAGCTGGATCTATCTGCGGTTAAAAAGGATCTTTATGCCCTAATGACCGACTCGCAAGAGTGGTGGCCGGCGGACTGGGGCCATTACGGCGGCCTCTTTATTCGCATGGCCTGGCACAGCGCCGGCACTTATCGCATCTCCGACGGCCGCGGCGGCGGCGGCACCGGCAGCCAGCGTTTTGCTCCGCTCAACAGCTGGCCTGACAACGCCAACCTCGACAAGGCGCGGCGTTTACTCTGGCCCATTAAACAGAAATACGGCAACAAAATCTCCTGGGCGGACCTCATGATCCTGGCCGGCAACTGCGCCCTGGAATCCATGGGTTTCAAGACCTTTGGCTTTGCCGGTGGCCGCGCGGATATCTGGCAACCTGAGGAAGATATTTACTGGGGCTCTGAGAAGGAGTGGCTGGCCACCAGCGACAAACCCGGCAGCCGCTACAGCGGCGCCCGGGACCTGGAAAATCCTCTGGCCGCCGTCCAGATGGGATTGATCTATGTCAATCCAGAGGGGCCTGACGGCAATCCCGATCCTGTGGCCTCTGGCCGGGACGTTCGCGAAACCTTCGGCCGTATGGCCATGAACGATGAAGAGACCGTAGCTCTGGTGGCCGGCGGCCACACCTTTGGCAAGGCCCATGGCGCCGGTGATCCCAAGTTGGTCGGGCCTGAGCCGGAGGCCGCTCCCCTGGAGGCTCAGGGTCTGGGCTGGTTCAACCGGTTCGGCACCGGCAAGGGCGTGCACACCACCACCAGCGGCATCGAAGGGGCCTGGAAACCCAATCCGACTAAATGGGACAACGGCTATTTTGACATGCTCTTTGGCTACGAATGGGAGCTGGTGAAAAGCCCTTCAGGCGCCTGGCAATGGCTGGCCAAAGATGTCAAGCCGGAGCACATGATTCCAGATGCCCACGATCCCAGCAAAAAAAATCGTCCGATGATGACAACCGCCGACCTTTCTCTGCGCTTTGATCCGATCTATGAGCCCATTGCACGCCGCTTTCACAAGGATCCTCAGGCCTTTGCCGACGCCTTTGCCCGCGCCTGGTTCAAACTCACCCATCGCGACATGGGACCAAAGACCCGCTACCTGGGTCCTGAAGTGCCAAAAGAGGATCTGATCTGGCAGGACCCGATTCCCGCTGTCGACCATCCCCTGGTCGATGCCAAGGACATCGCCGTCCTCAAGGCGAACATTCTCGCTTCAGGCCTCACTGTGTCTGAGCTGATCTCCACCGCCTGGGCTTCAGCTTCCACCTTTCGCGGTTCCGACAAGCGCGGCGGCGCCAACGGCGCCCGCATCCGCCTGGCGCCGCAAAAGGATTGGTCGATCAATCAACCGGCGCAGTTGGTTAAAGTGCTTGCTGCGCTTGAAACCATTCAAAAAGAGTTCAACAGCAGCCAGAAAAACGGCAAAAAGATCTCCCTCGCCGATCTGATCGTGTTGGCCGGCTGTGCGGCCGTGGAAGCGGCAGCCAAGGCCGGCGGCGTTGAGGTAAAAGTGCCCTTTACGCCCGGCCGTATGGACGCCTCTCAGGAACAGACCGATGTGGAATCCTTTGCCGTGTTGGAACCCAAGGTGGACGGCTTCCGTAACTACCAGCCGCAAGCCTATGCGCACTGTGCGGAGCATCTGCTCATCGACAGAGCCCAGCTGCTGAACCTGAGTGCGCCGGAGATGACCGTGCTCGTCGGCGGCCTGCGCGTGCTCGGCGCCAATGCGGACGGCTCCAAGCACGGCGTCTTCACCTCACGGGCCGGCGTGCTCAGCAACGACTTTTTCGTCAACCTGCTGGATATGGCTACAGAGTGGAAACCGATCTCTGAAGCGGGCGAAGTTTTTGAAGGCCGCGACCGTAAAAGCGGCCAGCTCAAGTGGACCGGCACTCGAGTGGATCTGGTGTTCGGCTCCAATTCACAGCTGCGCGCCATCGCTGAGGTCTACGCCCAGTCGGACGGCAAAGAAAAATTCGTGCATGATTTTGTCGCAGCCTGGAATAAGGTGATGAACCTGGACCGTTTCGACCTCGCCTGATCGCTGTACAGCGCTCTGCTGCCGCGTTCATACGCGGCCTTGCCCTCGTGCTCAAGCTCTAGCTTGGGCATGCCGGCGGCAAAGCTCTGCTTTGCAATCTGCGCAACGCGAAACTGAAGAATGTTTGTTACTGTATTTTTAATTAGAGGCTGCCGCTAAAACCGGCAGCCAGGCACCATCGATTCTCAACAATGAAAGGAGCACCAAATGGAAAATCAAGTCGTCTCCATGCCCCGCATCGGCGAAAAGGCCCCATCGTTCAAGGCCGTCACCACCCAAGGCGAGATCAATTTCCCGGATCAATACGCCGGCAGTTGGGTCATTCTCTTCAGCCACCCGGCTGACTTTACTCCGGTCTGCACCTCCGAGTTCATGACCTTTGCCACGATGGAAAAACAGTTCAACGAAGCCAACTGCAAGCTGGTCGGCCTTTCGGTGGACGGGCTTTACAGCCACATCGCCTGGCTGCGCACCATCAAGGAAAAGATCGAATACAAGGGCATGAAGAATGTTGAGGTGACCTTCCCCCTGATCGAAGATATCACCATGGAAGTAGCGAAAAAGTACGGCATGATCCAGCCGGGTGAAAGCAGCACCAAAGCGGTGCGCGCCGTCTTTATCATCGATCCCAAGGGCGTCATTCGCACCATCATCTACTACCCGCTCAGCCTCGGCCGCAATTTCGACGAGCTCTATCGCGCCCTGATCGGTCTGCAGACCGCGGATGCCTTCTCGGTCGCCCTGCCGGCCGACTGGCGTCCGGGCGATGATGTCATCGTCCCCACCGCCGGTTCCTGCGGCGTGGCCAAGGAACGCATGGAGAACAAGAAAGAGATGACCTGCTACGACTGGTTCTTCTGCACCAAGAAGCTGGCCAAGGAGCTGGTGCTGAGCACCATCCTGAAAAAGAAATAGCCTGCTTCACCATATAAACATAAAAGCCCGGGATACCGATGGTATTCCGGGCTTTTTTTCCCTCGTTCCCAAGCTCGAGTCTGTACGATAATTATTTTCACGGCTTAATACTACGTTTAGCGGCCAAACTACTTTGAAAAGCGTGATTTTGCTCCAGTCTCGAAGCTTTGCAACGAGAGAACAGGAGCGCGGAGCTCCAGCTCCGCGTTTATTGACAACGAAAAAAAGCCCACTTGCCACGCGCTTTAGAGACCCACAGATCGCCAGGAGAATCATTCCCCGGGCGGAACTACAAAGCCGATCTTCTGCCCGTCACACTAAAGAATGTAGAGCGTTCCAGAATCAAGACAATCGTGTGAGTGAAGGGGAACTCTGCTTCACTCAGCCTGTTCCCTTCTCTCGTTCTAAGGCGTCATGGATGGTATCCGCTACCGGCCGCAGGCTGTGGGGAAAGCATTCCGTGATTCCGTTTTCCAGTCTTGTCATCCCGAGGCGCGAAGCAATGGATCTTAAAACCTGTTTGCGGAAATCGTAAAGCGCCGAGGGATCTAGCGACGAAACGAACCAGTCAAAGGGACAAGAGCTGTTCGTCGATAGATTCATCTGAACATAAATTCACTTGAATTTCAGGGAATAAATCAATATAATACGTTATCATGCATCGGACTAATCAAGTGAAGCATCATGAATTGAGAAGCACAGTTTTCTTTCATTACTGGAGAGAGCTGTGCTTTTCTGCTTTCGAAAGGTTCATGGATGACATTGGCAGGCAAATGC
>JAKJDB010000204.1 GCA_022706175.1 Candidatus Zhuqueibacterota bacterium
ATACCCGGCGCCGGCACCACCGCCGCGGCGCGCTCCTACAGTTATCAGGACGCCAACGTCCTGGCCGGCAAAACTTATCGCTACCAATTGGCGGATCTGGACCACTCCGGCCACCTGTCGTTCAGCGAACCGGTCACCATCACCGTGCTGGCGCCCGAACAGTTTGCTCTGGAGCAGAATTATCCCAATCCTTTCAATCCCTCGACGGTCATCCCATTCAGAATTAAACAGGCCGGTGCCGTCAGCCTGGAGATCTATAACCTCAAAGGCCAACGGGTGACCACGTTGGTAAACCGGGTTCTGGAAGCAGGCGCCTACACCGCGGTTTGGGATGCCCGCGATGCCAAAGGCCGGTTGCTGCCCAGCGGCTCATACCTCTATAAATTGAAGACCACTTCGTTCGAACAAGTCAAATTGATGGAATATGTAAAGTAATCTGTCCTCTCAGCCCCCGGCCTTGATAACAATCGGGCCGGGGGTCCTACCTGGTCAGTTGATCGGCCTCTTTCCATTCAAGCTGAATAAATTTTCTTTTTAAACCCGCGAATTAATCGTAAATTTCTACTTCAAAACTTGAGCGCTTCAGAACCATTTCGCCACGGCAAGGACAATCGAACAAGCCCCTATGCGCATCAACCCTTTTCTCATCCTTCGGCACGCCGTCGCCCGCCGTCCGGTCAACTCGAGCACAGAGATCCGGATCACACGGCTGTGCAGCCAACGCTGCCGTCAATGCCGGGTGTATGAGCGGGAAAGCGATCCCGCGAACATGAGCCTCGAACGCTTCCGGACGATCACCGCGGATCTGAAAAAATACGGCGCCTATCTCGGTTTCATCTCCGGCGGAGAAGCGCTGCTGAATCCCGATCTATTGCCGATTCTGGCGGAAGCGAAAAAAACGTTTCGCGTCGCCACCACCCTGGTGACCGGGCTGTATCACCAGCGGGATCGGGTGAAAGAGGCGGCCGGCTTTTGCCTGGCGAACGACATCAACATCCAGACCTCGTTAGACGGCTTGGGCGAAACCGGCGACTATTTGCGCGGCGTCCGGCAGTACAGCGGCACGGTGCTGGACCATATGGCCATGATCAGCGAGATGAAAAAAAAATCGAAATCGAAATCCCTGCTCTACGCCAACATCGTCCTCAATCAGAAAAACCTGGACCAGGTGCCTCAGCTGATATTAAACGCCCGTCGTCTGCATTGGCGCGCCACCATTGGATTGTACCATCATCTTACCGAGACCACGCGCAGCGACGACGAACTCCAGATCGTTTCGGACGAACGGCTGGATACGCTGCTGGCCTATCTGGACCACCATCCGGATATTCTGAATTTAAATTCATTCATCCGCGGCATCGGTCCGTTTCTGCGAAACGGTACAACCACCCCCTGCCCGTTTGTCGCCAGTCGCTTGTGGATGACCCGCGTCACGATCATGGAAACCGGCGAGGTCCATCTGTGCTGGGGCGAGCCTCTCGGCCGTCTGACAGAGCAATCGCTGCAGGATGTTTTCAGCAGCGCCGACTATCATCAACGGTTGCAGCAGTATGCCGCGTGTCGCGGCTGCTGGACCACCTGCTACACCCAGCGCTATCTGCTGCTGCATCCGCGGTCGTTGACAGAGTTGTCCGACAATCTCGTCAAGATGATCCGACTGCGTCGGTATCAACGGGAGCGTCGGTGATGATCAAGTGGACCGTCCTTCTGCTCGTCCCGTTTCTGCTGACCGCAGAGCCCAAATTCATCGGCAACAGCGATCTGAACCGGTTCGACCGCGAGGCGCTGACGTTCTCCCTTTCGTTTCGCGGCGTCGCGGCAGCCAGAGCGCGGATGCGCTGTGAAACGCTTCCCGAACATCTGTGGCGGATTCAGGTCGACACGGACACCAAATTCTGGGCAGACCTGGTCTTTCCGGTCAGCAATCGCTATATCACGCTGATCGACCAACCCAGCGGACGGGTTGTCCAGATCGACAAAAAAATAAAACAAAAAAACCTGAAGCAGGAAATGGCGGTGTTCTATGATTACTCCGCCGGTCGCGCCCACGCTTCGCATGGTTTTGATTGGGAGATCGGCGATGAGCTGCAAACGCTCTTCTCCCTGCTCTATCAGTTGCGCGGCATGGATCCGGCGCCGTCGGACTCGCTGGGTTGCCTTTTGGAAATCGAAAGCCAACTGTGGGTCGTCACCGGCAAGGTGGAGATCGGCGAGCCGGTCGAAGGGTCTTTCTCCGATCAGCCGGTGCGCCGCATTGTGCTCGACTTTGTTCCGCAGAGTCCGCTGAAGCCCAGGGACTGGAAAACCGACCTGTTGACCAACCGCTTCGGCCGCCAGGGCCAACTGATTCTCAAGATGGGGCCTGCGCCGGAGAACCTGCCGTTGTGGATGCAAATCGGCGGCGGCACCAATCCGGTTTCCATGAAATTGCTCTCCCGCAAAAAAGGATGACGTCATGGTGGGAACGTTGAGCCTCCTTTTTGCTTGTCTGTATGTGTCGCTGAGCCTCTGGGTCCGCTGCATGGTACGCCGGCCCTGGCCCAGGGGCGAACGGGCGGACGCACCTCTGGTCTCGGTCATCATCGCCGGCCGCAATGAGGCAGACGAACTGCCCGGTTGCCTGGACAGCCTGCTGCGGCTGCAGTATCCGTCTGAAAAGCTCGAGATCCTGCTGGTGGACGACGCCTCCCACGACGGCTCGCTGGCGCTGCTGCAGTCCTTTGCTGAGGGAAAACAGCATGTAACCGTATTAGCCCTGGAGCGCCATGAAAAAGAGCTTTCCGGCAAAGCGGGCGCCGTGCTCCAGGCGATCGAAAAAAGCAGCGGCGAGTTTGTTTTTATCACCGATGCCGACTGCCGGGTTCCTTCCCGATGGATAGAGACGCACCTGACCTATTTCACCGCAGAGGTCGGCATGGTCGGCGGCCTGACGCTGTTGCAGCGGCGTCACGGCAATTCCAACTGGCTGGACCGGATGCAATCGCTGGATTGGCTGTTCCTGCAATTGATCTCCTCCGCCTGTGCGCACGCGGGAAAACCGCTGAGCTGGATGGGCAACAACATGGCGTTCCGCCGGTCGGCCTACGATGAGGTGGGCGGATACCGCAAGTTGAACTATAGCCTGATCGAAGATTTCAGCCTGCTGAATGCGATCAGCCGCACGACCTCCTGGCGCGTGGTTCTGCACACCGATCAGGCGGCGGTTGTACAAAGCCGGCCGGAAAAAACCATGAAGCAGCTGTACCAGCAGCGCAGACGGTGGGCGCTGGGCATCCAACCGGTGCGGCCGCTGGGAAAGATGCTGATGGCGGTCACCTATTGCATCCGCATGCTGGTCTGGTTGTGCGCGGCACTGCTGCATCCTGCCGGGTGGATCGCTTTAGCGGCCATTGTGCTGGGCGACGGATTGATTTTATCCAGCCGGCCGGCGCTCTCCGCTCGAGAGCTTTTCAGGTCCGGACCCGGATTTGAATTATTCTATTTTCTGTTCGTGCTGTTGATGCCGCCCGCCCTCTGGCTGGATAAAACCATCATCTGGAAAGATGATGTGTACGCCTATTGAATGGAACTGAACCGCCATGGCCTTTCTTCGTCCTCTGCTCCTGCAGTATTATATCACCGAACAGTGCAATTGCCGCTGCCGCGTCTGCGACATCTGGAGCAAGGGACGAACGGACGATGCCGCCCTCGCGGTGGTGGTGCGACGGCTGCATGAGGCGCGGCGGATCGGTGTTCGTTTCGTGGATTTTACCGGCGGGGAACCGTTGCTGCATCCGCAGCTGCCGGAGATGCTGCGTGCCGCCCAAGCCTGCGGATTAAAGACCACTCTGACCACCAATACGCTGCTCTATCCACAGCGCTGTAAAGAACTGGCTGGGCTGGTGCATTTTCTTCACTTTTCTCTCGATGGCGCGAAAGCCGAGGTGCACAACTCATTACGCGGCGCCCCAGCGTTCGACCGCGTACTCGACAGCCTGGATTTGGCGCGGTGCTGCGGCGAGCGGCCGGACATCACCTTTACCGTCGGACCGCACAATCTGGAGCAATTGCCGCCCCTCAGCCGCATCGCCGGAGAGCTCAGGCTGATCCTCATCGTCAACCCGGTGTTTCGCCATCAGGGGTATCAACCCCTGTCCGAGCAAGAGCTGTCCTATATCGAAGAATTTTCCGGACGACCCTATGTCTATATCAACACCGCGTTTCACCGGCTGCTGCGTCAGGGTGGAAATCAAATCGGACGGCCACGCTGCAGGGTCATGGACAGCGTGCTGGTCATCTCCCCCGACGATCGGCTGCTGGCGCCCTGTTACCACTTTGTCCAGGAGACGCTGCAGATAACCGACCTGGTGGATTCGTATCATAGCGATTGGTTTCGTGCGTTGAAAAGACAACAGGGCGCTTTTCCACCATGCGCTGGATGCAGCCTGAATTGTTATTTTGATCCCTCTTTTCATTATGTGTTGGACCGTTTTTTTCTCGACAGCCTTTCTGCCAAGCTCCATTACGTCCGTTACAAATACCTGTCGCCGCGGGCTGTAAGCAGCAAGCCTGCTGCGGCCGTCTTTCATCAAATCACGAATGAACCATGCTGATCTCCGAATGGTCTGATCTCATACGTATTCTTCCACTGGTCTTGTACGCTGAAACCCATTTTCGCTTACCCGGCCTGTTCAGTCTATTGTACAAAAAACAACCGGAGATCCTGGTGGATGTGCCGCACCGGCTGCAGCAGGGTCAGGATTTGCCGGTGCTGCTGCTGATCAAGGACAGCCACAGATTCCCCATTCTGCTGGAAACACTGACCGTTCGCATCGCCGAACGAACCTGGACCTATGCTCTGAACGAACCGATCGATCGACCGCTCTGGCACCGGCTGTTCCATCTGCAAAAAATCCCAGCGGAAAACGGTCGCGCGACGGTGGAGGCGGTGGTGCACGCGCGAATAAACGGCCGCCGCCAGGTGATCCATAGCGACAACTTTAACCGGGCCGGCCATGAGCCGTTTGCCGTGCAGGTGGATGAGGAGCCACTGCCCGGATCAGAGCGCTGCCTCTGGACCGATCTGCACTGTCACAGCAACTATACCGACAATCAAGTAGAGTTCGGACCGCCGCTGCCGGCTCTGCTGGCCATGGCCAAAGCCATCGGTCTGGGCGCTTTGGCGGTTACGGATCATTCGTTTGATCTGGACGATCGGGCAGACGACTATTTGACAACCGATGCGGAGCTTGGAAAATGGAGGGCTTTGCACGAGGAGGTCCAGGCGCTCAATGAGGTAAATGAGATAAAAATCATCTGCGGCGAAGAGGTGTCGGTGGGAAATCGCCGCGGAAAAAACGTGCATCTTTTAATCTTGAACGACCCCATGTTCTATCCCGGCAGCGGCGATTCCGGAGAGAATTGGCCGCAGATCCGGCCGCAGGAACAGGCCGCTCAGGTGTTGCGCAGGCTGTCGCCGCAGGCGGTCGCGTTCGCCGCACATCCGGAGGCACAGCCGCCGTGGCCGCAACGCCTGGTTCTGGGACGGGCCAGGTGGTCTACGGAGGATTACGCCGTGCCGGGGCTGCATGGATTGCAGATATGGAATGGGGAGGCTGCCAGCGGCTGGAGGGCCGGCCTTCCGGCCTGGGTGCAGCAGCTTCTCGCCGGTCGCCGTCTTGCCATC